>NZ_DJOA01000051.1:0-11347 GCF_002437085.1 Candidatus Avelusimicrobium stercoris
TTAATTCAAGCACAAGCCGCGAATATTATTTAAACCCCGAGGTATAAAAGCCGAGGGGTTTTCTTATGCCTAAATTTTCGCACAAACTCTGCTATAATGTAAGTATGAAAAAATTACTCGTTATTTTTACGGCTTTGTTTACGCTCGGGGCCTGCCACTCTGCCCCCAAAACGGCAAAAAGCCAAGAACCCCAAAACCGCACCTTAATTATTTTTTATGATGCCCAAGTGGGCAAAGAACCCCTTTTTAAGGCCGCGCAAAAGTACGGCTCGGAAATTATTTACGATTATAAAAACTTAAACGGCGCCGCCCTGCGCGTGCCCGATAACAAAACGCCCGCAAAAGCCATAAAATATTACAAAAAAGTGCCGGGCGTGCTGTCCGTGGAAATGGACAAACGGGCTTATTTAATGTAAAAGCCCCAGTCCGGGAACTTTACCCGGGGCTAAATATTTACTAAAATATATCAATGAAGCCTTTTCCTATTATTGTTTCTTCGCCCTCCGGGGCAGGTAAAACTACGATTGTAGATGCGGTCTTAAAGCGCGACAAATCCGTTTCGCGCGTGATTACCGCCACCACCCGTGCGCCCAGAACCGGCGAAAAAGACGGCGTGGATTACCACTTTTGGACGATTAAACAATTTGAGCAGGCCATTAAAAAAGGCCAAATGTTGGAGTGGGCCCAAGTGCATACGCACTATTACGGGATTCCCAAAAAATCGGTGGATGATCTGATGAAGAAAGGCATTTGCCCCATTTTGGTAATTGACGTGCAGGGCGCACGCACCGTAAAAGCCCAATACCCGGATGCGGCCACCGTGTTTATCGTGCCACCGAGTTTAAAGGAACTTAAAAACCGCATTTTGCGCCGCAACGACAATACGCAGGATATTGAAATCCGCTTGGAAACGGCCAAAAAAGAAATGCAGGAACTGGACCGCTACGACTACGCCTTGCTCAATGACGAACTGGCCGAGGCCGTGGATAAAATGGCCGGGATTGTAGCCGCGGAACAATGCCGCGTATGCAGACAAGATTTAAAAATTAAAAATCTAAAATAAAACTTGCGAGGGATAATATGTCTTTTAAAAACGACAAAGAATTTGATGCCAAACTTATGAACTTTGACGGCGACCGCTACGACGTAGTCGTCTTGGCATCTATGTGGGCCAAAGAACTCAAAAAGAAAGACGAATACAAAAACCAGCCCAACGCCGTCGTTATCAAAGTGGCGCTGGACGACATTTTGTCCAACCGCGTTTCCAAAGAAGAAGTTTTAACCGTGAGCAAGAAGAACCTGGAAGCCGAACTCAAAGCCCAGGAAGAAGCCCGCAAAGAAGCGGAACGCAAAGCCAAAGAACCGATGAAACTGTAATATGGCCCAGGATTCGCTGCGCCGCTTGGCAGGAGAATTAAAACGCTTTATTGCCAACCAGGAAGAAGACGAATTTATCTTAACGGCCGCGCCCCAGCGCGCGGCCGCTGTTTTACCGTCTAATCCCGCCCCGCAGACCAACCCCTTGCCAAAAATGCCGGAAGGCGAAACCCTGACTGTGGAATTTACCCGCAAGCCCCAAAGCATTATCCCCCCGGCGGTTGCTGCTCAACCGTCCGCCGAAGCCGCACAGCCGGCCAACACACAAGAAACTTTGCCCGGGAGCCTTATGACCACCGCCGAAAAAACCGCCGCACTAGCAGAACTTGCCGAAACCATTAAAGCCTGCACCCGCTGTCCGCTGGGTTCCTCGCGCTTAAACGCAGTACCTGGGGAAGGCAATGTGGACGCCGACCTTATGTTTGTGGGCGAAGGCCCGGGTTTTGACGAAGACCGCCAAGGCCGCCCGTTTGTGGGCCGCGCCGGGCAGTTGTTAGACAAAATGATTGCCGCTATGGGCTTAAAGCGCGAGCAGGTTTTCATCGCCAACATTGCCAAATGCCACCCGATGACGGACCCGCTTCACCCCGAAAAACACGGCAATGACCGCGCACCAAACGCCGCGGAAATCGCCTGCTGCCGCAAATATATTGAAAAGCAAATTTCCATTATCTGCCCCAAATACGTCGTGGCGCTGGGCGGCGTATCGGCCAAGGCGCTTATTTCGGACGCCAAATCCTTGGGCGCACTGCGCGGCAAATTTTACGATTTGCGTTTAGACAGCGTTCAATTACCCCGCCCCGTTAAAATTTTGGCCACCTTCCACCCCGCCGCCCTGTTGCGCAACCCCGGCTGGAAAAAAGACGCTTGGATTGACCTGCAAATGGTAATGGCCGAACTGGGTTTAAAAGGCGCCGCCAAATAATCCTTTATGTACTGCAAAGTTGTGTTTGACGTACCGCTGGACCGCGATTTTGACTACTTGGTGCCCGATGAACTGGCCGCCAAGGTTGCACCCGGCGTGCGTGTAACGGCTCCGTTTGGCCGCGTACTAACGGGAGGGATGGTTGTGTCCGTGAGCGAGGTCCGCACCGCGCCCGAGGATATGAAATTAAAGGAAATCGCCTCGGTAGTGGACGAACGCCCCCTGTTCGGCTCCGACTTATTCCCGCTGACCCGCTTTATGAAAACCCATTGGGGCTGCCCCGTGGGGCAAATCCTTTTTGCACTCGTTCCCCCGCAGCCCTATTTTAAGGTGGATAACGCCCCTGTTTCCGTGCATATTGACATCAAAACACCCGCTTTTACGCTGACAAAATCCCAGCAAAAAGCCTTAAACACCGTCCGGTCGTTCCCGGCCTACGAATTTCACCCGGTGCTCTTTAACGGACCGTCCTATACAGGCAAAACGGAAACCATTTTGCGCTTGGCCGGCGACGTACTGGCCGGATACGGACAAACCTTAATCACCGTGCCCGATATTGCGGCGGCTCGGCAGTTCATTGCCGAGGCCGAAGCCCGCTTTGGTACAAATAATGTATTTTGCTGGCACAGCCGGATGCTGTTATCCAAAAAGAAGAAATACTTTTCCGCCATTTCCAACGGCCTGCCCTGCGTGGTGATTTCCACCCGCTCCGGGGCGTTACTGCCCTTTAAAAACCTGCGCCTGGCCGCCGTATTGGACGAAGGCGACGACAACTATAAACAAGAGGAAAACAAACCCTACTACCACCTGCGCGATTTATTAATGTTCCGCGCCAAGGCACACGGGGCGGTGCTGGTTTTTGCGTCCGCCACGCCCAGCGTGGAAATGCTGAAAATGGTGCAGGATAAACAGGTTTTGCAAATCCCGTTTACGGAAGCGGTACCCGGGCACAATTTCACGCCCCAAATCAAAATTACCGATAAAAAAGGCGAAAAAAGCCGCTTTTTATCCGACTTTTTGCTTAGCCAACTGGCTGAAAACCTACAAAAAAAGGAAACCTCTCTTTTAATTTTAAACCGCCGCGGCTACTCCACCGCTTACTATTGTTTAAACTGTGGCGCATACGCCAAGTGTAAAAAATGCGGGGCTATTTTATCGCGCGAAAACACGCCCGAACACGGCGACCGCCTGGTTTGCAAAAAGTGCGGGCATACGGAGACCTTACAGCAGGAGTGCCCCCAATGCCACAACCTGATTTTTAAATCCCGCGGCGGCGGCACGCAAAAAATCGTTACCGAGGTGCAAAAACTCTTCCCCAAGGCAAAACTCCTGCGCTTGGATTCAGACACCTTAAAAACCAAGGCGGGCCAAGGGTTTGAAGCCTTAAACGCCCTAAAAAGCGGCTCGGCGGACATTATTGTCGGCACGCGGCTGGCCTCCGGGGCGTTACGCGGGGCCAAGGTAACACTAGCCGCCGTATTGGATGCGGAACTGGAACTGGACGGGCCGGATTTCCGCGCATCTGAAAAGTACGGGCAAATGCTCTTTGGGCTGCGCGGGCATTTATCGGGCGTGGCGGACGGACGGCTGATTATCCAGGCCGCCGACAAAGAAGCCTACGATTATTCCCCCCTTTTATCAGGCGATTATACCAGCGCCGCCGAAACAGAACTGTTCCTGCGCGAAAGTTTTTCCTATCCGCCCTATACGCGCCTAATTAAGGTGCTGATTAAGGCAAAGGATACGGCCCTTTTAAACGCTGAAACCGCCCAAATCAAGCGTTTGGGCTACAACCGTGCCATAGAGGTCTTGGGGCCCGTGTGGTGCGCCAAAAAGACGGATGTATTAAAAAAGCAATATTTGCTTTTTAAAACGGACGAAGCCCGCTGGCTGGATTTGCTGGCGGTGCTGGATTCCTACACGCCCGCCAAAAAAGTTACAATAAAGGTAGCGGCGGACCCGTACGATTTTTATTAAGGAGGGAATTATGGGATTTTTTGGAAGATTGCCTAGACTTGGTTATTTGTTCCGCTTGTGCATTACCGGCGTGTTTTACGCGCTGGGCGGACTGCTTGTACATATTGGGTTGCCGGGTGAGGGCACCTCGCTCTTTGGCCTGCTTTGTATGTTCTTTGGAAGCGGGTTTGTACTTTTGGCGTTTTTGATGTGGTGGTTTGCCACCGTGCGGCGGTTCCACGATATGGATTTATCCGGCTGGTGGTTTATTTTGGCCCTGCTTTTTCCGCCCATTATTACGCTGGTGCTGTGTTTGTGGCCGGGCACACGCGGATATAACCGTTTCGGCTCGCCTTGGTATTAACTTTTTTCCGCCCGGCATATTACCGGGCGGTTTTAGTTTGTATATGGTAAAATATAGAAGATAACCCGTTTTTATATTATGGAGAAAACAATGACTTTGGATGAACAAATCAACTTTTTAACGCGCGGCTGCGTGGACGTGGTGTCCAAGGCGGACCTCGCAAAAAAATTAGAAAGCGGCAAAACCTTAAAGGTAAAACTCGGCTGCGACCCGACGTCTGCCGACCTGCACTTGGGGCACAGCGTGGCCCTTTCGCTCTTGCGCAGATTTCAGGATTTAGGCCATAAGGCCGTGCTCGTCATCGGTGATTTTACCGCCGCCGTGGGCGACCCCTCCGGCCGCGACTCTACCCGCCCCGTCTTGCCGCGCGAAAAGATTTTGGAAAACGCAAAAACCTATACCGAACAAGCCTTTAAAGTATTGGACCCGTCCAAGACCGAAATCCGCTTTAACAGCGAGTGGCTGGACCCCTTTGTAACCGGGAAGGATTTGCTCCAAACCTTGCAAAAAGTAACTGTGGCGCAGGTGCTGGAACGCGACGATTTCAAAAAACGTATGGCTTCGGGCAACCCCATCAGCCTTTTGGAAGTGTTATACAGTTTATTCCAAGGGCAGGATTCCGTGGCCTTGCACGCCGATGTGGAACTGGGCGGAACGGACCAGATTTTTAACCTGTTGGTAGGCCGCCAGTTGCAAAAGAACAACGGGCAGGAACCGCAGGTTGCCATTACGGTACCGCTCTTGGTGGGCTTGGACGGCGTGAAAAAAATGTCCAAATCCTACGGCAACTATGTGGGACTAAACGACGAGCCCAACGATATGTTCGGCAAGTTAATGTCTATCCCCGACGAATTAATGCCGATGTATTACGAACTTTTAACGTCCGAAAATATGGACGAAATCAAAGCAATGCACCCGATGGCCGCCAAAAAGAAATTAGCGGGCATTATGGTTACGCGCTTCCACGGTGAGGACGCCGCCAAGGCCGCGCTGGAAAACTTTGAAAAGGTCTTCTCCAAAAAGGAACTCCCCACGGATATGCCCGAATTTAAAGCCGAGGACGGCGCGCTCCTTTCCGCCATTATTTTTGCGGCGGGTGCGGCGCAAAGCAAGAACAAAGCCCGTGGTCTTATTGAACAAGGCGCAGTGCGCTTAAAAGGCGAAAAGGTACCGCAGGACGGCCCCTTACACTTTGAAGCGGGCGATGTTTTACAGGTGGGCAAACGCCATTTCTTTAAACTGGTTAAATAATGAAAAAATTCCTCTTGCTTTTAATCTTTTTTTTCTGCTTGGCAATCGGTGGTTGCTGGGCGGTAAAAACTTGCTTTTTAAGCAAGGGGAAGTTAGTTGTAGTAACCATTGAACCGGGCGCCAGCGGTTCCGCAGTAGCAAAAACACTTAAAGAAAAGGGCATTATCAAAAGCCAATTTTTCTTTAAACTGATTTTGCGTTTAACCTCTTCTGCGCGTGATTTAAAGGCCGGACGCTTTGACCTGCGGGAAAACACCTCGTCCTTTGAGGTTATCAACTGCATTAAAAGCGGCAAATGCACCCATTATGAAAAAGTAACCGTCTTGGAAGGGTGGAGAAGCGAGGAAATCGCCGAAGCGTTGGCCGAGCGCAATATTACGGACCCGCACGCGTTTTTGGATATCGTCCGCCAAAAGGATTTGGAAGGCTACTTATTCCCCTCCACATATTTATTCGCCGAAAACACGCCCGCGCAAAAGGTGGTGGACGAAATGTTGCAGCAGTACCGCAATAACATTTCGCCGCTCTTTAAACAATACAAAACGGACTTAACCGAAAAACAGGTTTTAACGGTGGCCTCTATTGTGGAACGCGAAGCCATTGTGCACGACGAACGCCCTAAAATTGCGGCCGTCTATTTAAACCGCTTCCGCATTGGCAAACGCTTGGAAGCCGACCCGACGGTGCAATACGCGCTGGGATTTAATTTAAAGGAAAACCGCTACTGGAAAAAGGGCCTGACGTATTCGGACCTGCGGACCAAATCCCCCTACAACACCTACCGCAACGCGGGGCTGCCCCCGGGGCCGATTTGTAACCCAAGCAAGGAATCCGTACTGGGCGTGCTCAACCCGCAACCCAACTTTGAAGCGCTCTACTTTGTGGCAGACCACGGCGGGCGGCACGTCTTTTCCCGCACGTTTGACGAACACCGCGCGCACATCCGCCGTATCCGCGGCAAATAATTAGCCTTTACAACTATCCCCCGCAAGTGCTACGATACCCAAAAGGGATACTTTCCCGGGGGAGTGCACTATGCAAAAAGCAAAATTACTCAAAATTTATGTCAGCAGTACGGACACGATTAACCACGTCCCGCTTTACGAAATCATCGCCAAAAAGGCGCAGGAGTTTGGATTAGAGGGCGCCACCGCACACCGCGCGATGTTAGGCTTTGGACCCAGTACTAAGTTGCGCTCGGCGCATTTTTTGGAACTGGTGGAAAAGTACCCGGTACTGATTGAAATGGTGGACGAACCCGCCAAAATTGACAATTTTGCCAAGGCCATTGAACCCGTGTTAAACAGCCAGCCCAAGGGGTGCTTAATGCTGGCGCAAGATATTGAGGTTTTATTTAAAAAACACGGCACCAAGGTTCAATAGCGGTTCACCGTGTTTTCTGATTAGGTTGTAAGTTCTTGCCGTCATCCTGGAAAGTCGTAGTCCAGGATCTGTCGTTATTAAAAAAGAGGAAAACAACAGATTCCCGAACGCTCCGCGCCGGCAAACCTTCCAGAATGACTTTATTTTTATAAACACCAAACAACCCGTGCGGTAGATTCTGAAAGCCCTAGCGTGCCGCACTTTGCAGGCCGCACCCTAGCGGGCCGCCACTTCTCCGCGCTCTTTTGATTAATGGAGCCACACTGTTTTTGTAATGTTGCCAACGAACGAAACAGCAAAAACAAATAACACAAGTCCGTTAAAAATAAAAGTCATCCCCGAGGAATTTAGTCGGGGATCCGTTGTTATTAAACAAGAAAACAACAGATTCCCGACTACAACCTTCGGGAATGACGACTTGATGAAAAAATCCCCGATACATAATGTACCGGGGATTTTTTAAACTACTTGTAAAACTTATTTAATGACGCCGTCAGTCGCACCGTTAGAAATAGATTTGCACATAGCGGTTACCGTAGCAGAAGCAGTTGATTGCTGACATTTGCGGGTAATCGTACCGTTAGCATCAATGGTAAGCAAAATAGCATACTGATTATCGCCAGAGGTAATAGCAGTACCATTATTAGCACGAACAGCATTGGCGGCAAACGTAGTTGCATTATTGGCAGACGTAACCGTTAACGTAAAGTTTTTCGTGCTTGTAGTAGTAGGAGTCTTAGAATCAACACCCGGCAACTGGATATCCAAAAGAGTTAAATCGTTTGTATAGCCGCCCGTGCTCATTTTATAAATTTCTTCGGCATTGGCCAAGTTACCCAAGAGGGTAATGGCTTCCGTCGCGCGGGATTTTTCCACCGCTTTGGTGTATTGCGGCAACGCCACAGCGGACAGAATCCCGATAATCAACACTACTACTAAGAGTTCAATTAACGTGAAACCTTTATTCATAATATTCTCCTATTGTCTTTTTTCCGCGCGCCCAAACGCGCTACTTAAATAGTTTAAATATATTTGAAAGCAATTTCAAGTATTTTTTTGCCTTAAAAACCAAAATGCTATAATAAAGTATATGATAGACAGAATCAAACGTTTGGAAACCCTTTTTTTAGAAGAGATTAACACTCTCATCACCAAAATGGCCGCTAATGGCGATTTTGGCGGCTTTGTAACCATTACGGCGGTGCGCCTGTCCAAGGATTTAGCCAACGCCAAGGTGTATTTTTCCGTCTTTGGCTCTCCCGAGGACAGAAGAAAAACGCAAGACGCCCTTTCGCTTTTGCGCAAGGAAATCGGCGCCGACCTGCGCGGCCGCTTACACTTAAAACGTATTCCTTCCTTCACGTTTGAATACGACGACACGCCGGAAAAAGCCTCCCGCGTAGAAGCCATTTTTCAAGTAATTGAAAAGGAAAAACAAAATGGAAAATAGAGAAGCGAGTTTGGAGAAGATTTGGCAAGCCGTGCGCGCCGGAAAGAAATTTTTCATCGCCGGGCACTTAAACCCGGACGGGGATTCCTTGGGCAGCACGCTTACGATGACCTCGCTTTTGGAACGCTTGGGCAAAGAAGTATATGCCTACTGCGCGCCCGCTATCGGAAATGATTTAAAATTTCTGCCGGGACTCTCTAAAATCCACGTCGGCGTTCTGCCGGAAAACCCCGATTTTGACACCGTTATTTTGCTGGAATGCTCCGACCGCAAACGCGGCGGCGATTTGGAAAGCGTACTCAGCCAAGCCAAAACGCTGATTAACATTGATCACCACTTGGTGAGCGACGATTACGGCGACCTTAATCACATTGATTCCGTTGCCTCCTCCACCGCCGAAATTATTTTCCAATTTTTTGAAGCCTCCGGCGAGGATAATTTGCTCCCTACGCCCGACGAGGCCACCTGCCTCTACACCGGCCTGGTTACAGACACGGGGCGCTTTGTACACTCCAACACCACCGCCGAAGCCCTGCGCGTGGGTTCCGCCTTGGTTGCCTTGGGGGCGGATGTAAACCAAATCAACCAAGTGATTTACTTTACCAAATCTTACATTGAGTTAAAACTCTTGGGCCGCGCGCTGGAAAAAATGGAAATGCGCTTTGACAATAAGTACAGCCAAATTATTCTTACGCAGCACGATTTTGAAGCCTTTGGCGCCACGCCCGCCCAAACGCAGGGGATTGTCAGCCAACCGACAATGATTCCCGGCGTGGAGGTTTCCGCCCTTATTAAAGAGGAGCCGGACAAGGTATCCGTCAATTTGCGCTCCCGTGGTAGCGTGGATGTAAGCCGTATCGCCCAAACCTTTGGCGGCGGCGGGCACGCGCGGGCCTCGGGCTTTAAAGTTACGGGCAAGAGCGTAGCACAAGTGGCCGACGAACTGGCCGAAGTGGTATTAGATGTCGTTAAAAAACTTGCCTGAACCGCAGAAGAGCGGCCTTTTGCTGATTGATAAACCGGCGGATTTTTCTTCGCACGACATTATTGCCGTGTGCCGCCGGGTTTTAAAAACCAAAAAAATCGGCCACAGCGGCACCCTGGACCCAATGGCCACTGGGCTTTTGATTTTGCTTATCGGGCGCGAAGCCACCAAACAACAAACCGCCTTTTTAACCCTTTCCAAAACTTACTGCGCCGTATTAAAACTGGGCACGGAAACCGACACCTGGGACGCACACGGCGACGAGGTAAACCAACTCCCCGTTCCTCCGCTTACCCAAGCGCAAGTGGAAGAAGCCGCAAAAAAACTTTCCGGCCTTATCCGCCAGCCGATTCCGTTTTTCAGCGCCAAAAAAATCGGCGGCGAGCATATGTACGAACTCGCCCGCAAAGGCAAAGAAATGGAACGCCGCTACAACGAAGTTTCCGTGGAGTGGCGCAAAGTTCAACTGACCAAGCCGGACGAAATTGAATTTACCGTACATTGCTCGTGCGGCACTTATGTACGCTCGCTGGGCTTTTTGCTTGCGCAAAAACTGGGTACGACAGGGCATTTAACCGCTTTAAGAAGGCTTGAAATCGGCCCGTACAGCGTGCAAAACGCCTTTGACGGCAACTTGTTAAAGGGCTGTGAAACCGCCGCGCTCTACGCGCACGTGGAGCCCGTAAACGTATGAAACGCAAACATTTTATCACTATCGGCACTTTTGACGGCGTTCACACCGGGCACCGCCATTTGTTCAGCCATTTGGAAACCTTGGCCGCCGGGGCTTTGTTAAAGCCGCTAGCTCTTTATTTTCCGCTCCCCCCCAAAACATTGCTTTCCGAACACCCGGAAATGAGTGTTCTAACCTTGCCCAAAGAAAAAAAGCGGCTCTTGAAAGCGGCGGGGCTACCCGCAGAAGCGCTTGATTTTAAAGTATGCCGGGATATGCCCGCGCAGGATTTTTTTGGGCAGACCTTGCTTGAAAAGTACCAAATGGGCGGGCTCCTTGTCGGACCGGACTTTGCCTTTGGGA
The DNA here is from genome assembly GCF_002437085.1 of Candidatus Avelusimicrobium stercoris. Taxonomy (NCBI): domain Bacteria; kingdom Pseudomonadati; phylum Elusimicrobiota; class Elusimicrobia; order Elusimicrobiales; family Elusimicrobiaceae; genus Candidatus Avelusimicrobium; species Candidatus Avelusimicrobium stercoris. The sequence goes on from NZ_DJOA01000051.1 coordinate 10,728, forward strand.
AAAACCGCCAAGGCGGGATAGATTTTTTACGCGCCGAGTGCGCCAAATATAAAATCCCCTTTTCTGTGGCGGATTTTTACCGTGCGGGCGGAGAGAAAATTTCCTCCTCGCTTATCCGCAAGGTGCTGGCACAGGGAGACATCAGGCTGGCTAATACGCTGTTAGGCCGGCCGTATGAACTTTCCGGCGTGGTGGTAAAGGGGCATAAATTAGGCCGCAAATTGGGCTTTCCTACGGCTAATTTGGATACGGGCATTTACAAGATTTTGCCGCTGGGCGTATTTGCCGTAAAGGTACGCGTAGGGCGCAAACTCTACGACGGATTTTGCAACATCGGCTTCCGCCCGACCGTCAATACCTTGCACACCGTTTTGCCGCTGGTAGAGGTGAATATCTTTGATTTCCGCCAAAGCATTTACGGACGCCAAATAACCATTTGGTTTGCGGACAAACTGCGCGAGGAAACCAAGTTCAGCGGATTAGAAGCATTAGTCAGCCAATTAAAGCAGGACCGCGAGGAAGCCCGCAAAAAACTGCAAGGCTTTTTGGTGCAACAACCAATCTAACAAAAAATACCACAATAAAAATAAAAGTCATTCTGGGTATAAAGGCCAAAACGT
>NZ_DJOA01000032.1:0-12458 GCF_002437085.1 Candidatus Avelusimicrobium stercoris
TGCAAACGGGCCGCTATGCCAGAAATTTTGATTCTCTTGTTATTGCTATGCCAGCCGGATTTACCAAAAACAGTGCCACTGTTATTAGCAATAAAACAACGACTTGCAATCTTTTTTCACACTTGGCGCCCAGAATGTCCTTTCGGTGTCAGGATAATGTTAGAGATTTAGGTTTAGAAAAATACTACCAAAACAATTTTTTTGAGTGTTGGGCCAATATTGATGATGAGGTGGGGAAAAGAATTTGTTCCAATATTTCGGGTAAGGATAACTATCATCGTACAAACAGCGAAGGAACCCAAGTAGCGTATAGAATAGATTAAAAACACCCCTCGGTTTTATCCGAAGGGTGTTTTTCTGCTACTGCTATTTATTTTTATTTTCTTTGTTTTTTAAACTGGCCTTGATTAGCCCGTCAAACAGCGGATGCGGGCGCAAGGGGCGGGAGCCAAATTCCGGGTGGAATTGGCCCGCAATAAAATACGGGTGGTCTTGTCGTTCCACAATTTCGGGCAGCACTCCTTCGTGCCAGCCGGACACGGTTAAACCAGCATCGGCCAACTGCTTTACATACGCCGGGTTAAACTCGTAGCGGTGGCGGTGGCGTTCCACAATGCGGTCCTTGCCATATAAACGGCGCGCTAACGAGCCTTCCTTCAAGTCCGCAGTGTAGTTGCCCAGTCTCATCGTGCCGCCCTTGTAAACCACATTTTTTTGCTGGGGGGTTAAATCTACCACCGGGTCCTGTGTAGTGGGGTCAAATTCGGTGGAATTGGCGTCGTGCAGGCCGCACAGGTTGCGCGCGGCTTCAATCACCACGCATTGCATACCCAGGCAAATGCCCAAGAGCGGAACCTTGTGTTCGCGCGCATATTTGACAGTGGCGATTTTGCCCTCAATGCCGCGTCCGCCAAAGCCGCCCGGAATTAAAATGCCGTCCACCGTTTTTAATTTTTCTTCCACATTGTCTTTTTCGGTGTTGACGTAAACCACTTCCACCTTGGCGTCGTTGTTCATCCCGGCGTGCTTTAAGGCCTCGTGTACGGACTTGTATGCCTCTTGGAACTCGGCATATTTACCTGCAATGGCAATTTTAACCGACTTGCTGGGGTTGAGTGCCTTATCAAAAAATTCAAACCATTTGGGGTCAATTTCTTTCGTGGGTTTTAAGCCCAAGAGGGATATAATTTGCTTATCCACGCCCTGCTTGTAGAACATTTCCGGAACGTGGTAAATGGATTTTGCATCGGCGCACTCAATAACCGCCTGCGCGGGTACGCTGCAAAAGAGGGATAATTTTTCTTTTAGGTGCTGGCTTAACGGCTTTTCCGTGCGGCAAATGAGCATACTGGGTTCAATACCCACTTCGCGCAGTTTGTTGACGGAGTGTTGCGTGGGCTTGGTTTTCAGTTCTTGCGCCACGGCAATATAGGGGATGAGCGTAACGTGTACGCAAATGACGTTTTGCGGGCCCTTTTCCAAGCGCAGTTGGCGGGCGGCTTCCAAAAACGGAAGAGATTCAATATCGCCCACAGTGCCGCCGATTTCAATAATGGAAACGTCGCACTCGTTTTCAAACGCGGTAAAGCGGCGTTTGATTTCGTTGGTAATGTGCGGGATGACCTGTACGGTAGCGCCTAAATATTCGCCGCGGCGTTCCTTGTCAATGACGGTTTGGTAAATGCTGCCCGCGGTGTTGGTGTTGGCGCGGGTCATATTCACGTCCAAAAAGCGTTCGTAGTGGCCTAAATCAAGGTCCGCTTCCGCCCCGTCCGTGGTTACAAACACTTCGCCGTGCTGGTACGGGCTCATCGTGCCCGGGTCCACGTTAATATACGGGTCGCACTTAATCATATTGACGGTGAGGCCGTTTAACTGCAAGAGTTTGCCAATGCTCGCGCCGGAAATCCCTTTGCCCAGCGAACTAACCACGCCGCCGGTGATGATGATAAATTTAGACATAATAAAACGACTCCTTAAATAAAAATAAAACGGGTGTTACTTACAGAAAAACTCCCGCCGGGAGGCGGGAGTCCTGTTATTTGTGTTCGTTAAAATACTTTTCGGCGGCTTCCAGATCTTGCGCCGTGTCAATCGCCGGGCCTGCGGAACTGATGACCGCGCATTTGATGGTCATCCCGTCTTCCAAGGCGCGCAGTTGTTCCAATCTTTCCAACTGTTCCAGCGGGCTCATCGGCAGTTCCACAAAGCGTTTTAAGGCTTCGCGGCGGTAGCCGTAAATGCCGCAATGCTGCCAATAGGGAACCTTCTTGTTTTCTTCGGTCAGTTCCCGTTTATACGGTACGCGGGAGCGCGAGAAATACAGCGCGCGTCCGTCCTTGGCGATAACGGCCTTTACACAGTTGGGGTTATTGATTTTGTCCTCATCCAAGGTGGCCGTAACGGCAGTGGAAATGTCGCAGGTCGGGTCGGTCTTTAACAGTTCGGCCACGGCAAACACCGTTTCCGCCTTGATAAAGGGTTCATCGCCCTGTACGTTAATAATAAATTTTTCGGGGCGGTTTTGGGCGGCCTCGTAAATGCGGTCTGTGCCGCTTTGGCATTGGTCGCTGGTTAAAACGGCTGTCGCGCCAAATTTGGCTACGGCTTCCACCACCAGGGGGGATTCCGTGGCGATAATTACGTCGCCCACGTTAGCCTTTACGCACGCTTCATAAACGTGCTGGATAACCGGCTTTCCGGCTAATAATTTAAGCATTTTGCCCGGCAGACGGGAAGACCCGTAGCGCGCCGGAATAGCGATTAACACATCACTCATTTTAAAACTCCTTCAATTTCTTCACGCGTAGCGGTGGCCGTGCCGGATTTTTCCACCACAATCCCCGCCGCGTAGTTGGCCAGCACCGCCGCTTCGGGCAGTTTGGCCCCGGCGGCTAACGCCAACGTAAAAACGGAAATGACCGTATCGCCCGCACCCGTAACGTCATACACTTCGCGCGCGGTGGCTTTAATGGTAATGGGCTTTTCATTACCCTTTTCAAACAAACTCATACCGTCTGCGCTGCGGGTGATTAAGATAGAATCGGCATCCAACATTTTTAAAATCTTGTTGCCCAGTTTTTCAATGGCTTCCTCGCCCGTTTTGGGGGAGTCGCCCGCGCCTTCCCAGGCTTCCTTGGTGTTGGGGGTCATACAGGTAATGTTTTTGTACTTTTTAAAGTTATCAATTTTGGGGTCCACGCATACTGGGATTTTGTGCTTTCGGCACATATCCACAATGGTTTTAATGTTGTGGTCCGAAAGCATCCCCTTGCCATAGTCGGACAAAATAACGCCCTTGGCCGTTTTGATAGCCAGTTCAAAACTCTTCATACATTGGCTGGAAACGGAGGGGGAAATAGTTTTTTTGCTTTCGCGGTCAAAGCGGACGATTTGCTGCTGCTCGGCCATTACGCGGATTTTTTGCGTGGTCGGGCGGTCCGGGTCTTCGGTTACGCCGTAAATGTTTACTTTTTTATCGCGTAAAAAGCCCTTTAACATTTCGCCGCCGAGGTCCTGCCCTACGACGGACACCAACACGGGCTTGGCGCCCAAGGCCGCCAGGTTTACGGCTACGTTGCCCGCGCCGCCGGCTACAAAAAATTCCTTTTTTACATCTACTACCGGTACCGGCGCTTCCGGCGAAATACGGCTGACGGTGCCCTTGATAAAGTGGTCAAGCATAATATCGCCTACCACGATAATTTCCTGTCCTTCAAAATGATTTAAAATTTCCTTTAAGCGTTTGGTTGGTACGGTTGTCATTAGACGCTCCTTTGTATTTATCCATTATATCTTTAATTGCGTTTGTATTCCAGTAGTTCGGCGGAAACGCTGCCGATAAAAACTTCCGTTTTCATTTTAACGGGCATTTTATAGGCGTCATCCGTCAGCCAGACCTTTAAACTTTTACCCTTGCTGACAAAGATGCCCTCACCCCTAAATTGCGGTTCTACTACAATACAGTCAAATTTGCCCGCCGCGGTTTTTACCGTTTCCTTGCCCAATACTTTTACGACAAGGGGGTATTGCTTTTCGCGGTTGATAATGTCAAAAATAATGTCCTGCCCTTTGGTTAAGGTTTGCGCGCGCACAAAATAGAGCGAGGAAAGCATATCCAGCACCCGCTGGTTAAGCGCGCCCGACAGCACGCGCGGGCCTTCCTTCTTTTGTACCTCGCCATAATAGACTTTACTATCATAGTCAAAGGTCAGCCACTCGTCGCGCTTGTAGTTGCCCTCGCGCACGCTTTGCGTGTAACCAAGCGAATAAAAATTTTCGGCGTCAATCCAAGAATAATTTACGTCGCGCACTTTAAAAAAAGCATCAATGACCGAGGCGGAAAAGGCCGTAGTTTGGATGAGGTACGCCTTGCGCCCGTTGGCGGTGGTAACGCCGCGGTTTTTGATGTAAGCGGTGCCGGCCTTAATAAATGAGTAATAAAGACCGTATTTTAATTCTTCCCCGCTCCAAGCGGCCGAAGTCTTTTCGGGCGAAACAGCGTTGTAGGCAAGCGGGCTTAACCGGCGGCCGTCCAGAGAAATTAGTTCCTCGTCCTCAAACGATTTTTTATCGGGCGTAGGGGATGATAAAACTTGTTGTTTGCGTGCCTGCTCCACGCGGTTTTCGGGCGTGATTTCGGGCTCTTTTTCGGGTTGCGTGGCGGGTGTTTGCTCCGGCTGGACGGCGGCAGATAAAACGGATTTTGCCGGGGTAGCGGGTTCCGCTTGTTTGGCGGGTGTTTTTTCGGGCGCAGGTTGTTGGGTTTTCTCTATTAGCGGTGCAGAAATGACCTTTTGAGAGGTGGACTCCGCCTGCTTATGCGCACACGCACTGAGCAGAAAAGCAGCCGCAAACAAAGCGCATAAAGACTTATTTGCCATTATCGGCTCCGTCGTCTGCCACAATAAAACGGGCGGCGTTTAAGAGGTTGGTGGCTACTTTTTCCGGCTTTAAATCGGGGTATTTCTTCAAATGGTTTTTGCCGTTTGCCGTTGTAACCAGTACGGACTTTACCCCTATGTTGTGCCCAAATTCCACATCGGCCTTTTTGTCGCCAATCATATAGGAGTGTTCGGTATCAATATTATATTTGTTAATCAGGTAAAGGCCTAATTTGGGTTTGGGTTTGCGGCAGTCGCAAGTTTCGGTCGGGGCGTGCGGGCAGAAGACGATTTCCTCTATTTTGGCGGGTTTTAACAGTTCTAAAAGCCGTGCGTGAACTTTGTGTACCTCTTTTTCGGTAAAGTATCCGCGCCCGATGCCCGATTGGTTGGAAACAATAAAAAGTTTAAAGCCGTGCTTCTTTAAAAGGGATAGAGCCGGGGCCGCGCTTTTGTAGGGGCGGACTTTGGCGGGGTCGCTTAAATAAGTGCCGGGTTTTTCGTGGATGATGGTGCCGTCCCTATCCATAAAAACGGCTTTGATTTTTCCGCTCATACGCGTTCCTCCGGGTGTGCCTTCAAATACGCTTCGCCCTCGGCTTCGCGTTTCCAGCGGTTATGCGCCCACAGCCAAGAGGCCGGGTTATCTTTCAGCCAATCCTCATAATAGCCTACCAAGGTTTTGGTAAACTTGCGGACATTTTCCATACTAAATTCTTTGGGGGGATAAACGGCGTCCATTACCTCGGACATAATGGTCCCGTCTTTTTCTCTCCACACGCGCACCGGGAAAACGGGTACCTGCATTTTAATAGCCAGCAGGGCCGTAATCGGCGAGAACGCCGCTATGCGCCCCATAAAGGGCACCCAAACTTCGCTGGACCCGGCGTTTTGGTCAATCAAAATGCCAAGCATTTTTTTCTTTTTAAGCCAGCGCATACAGGCAAAAAAGGGTTTATCCTCGTTGTTGCTGTAAAAGGTGCGGCCCGTAAAAATATTGCGCAGGCGGTTGGTTTCCTCATCTACATAGGGGTTATCCACGCGTTGGGCCAAAACGGCCTTATCTACGCCATAGACGGCCCCGGCCAAGCCGAAGGCTTCCCAGTTGGTAAAGTGCCCAATGTGGATAATCCCGCCCGTTACGTTTTGGGCGTTTAGCATTTTTTCCGCGCCGATAATGCGGCTGTGCTTTTTAAATTCGTCCGGGGTCATCTGGGTTAGTTTAATAAACTCGGCCAAAATGCCGCCCATATTGCGCCAAGATTCCAGCGCGGTGGCGCGGGCTTTTTCTTCCGTCATTTTGGGGAACGCCCGTCGGATGTCATAAACGGAGCGGTTAAAGCGTTTCTTCATTACAAAGCGCACCGAGCCCGTGGCCTTTCTGCCCAGCCAAACGGCGGTTTTGTACGGTAACAGCCCAAACAGTACGCAAAACAGTTTGAGCGCAAGGTATTGGATATAATGCAGCGGAGTCTTTTTAAAACGGGTATTTTCCATATATACCCATTATACTAATTTTGGCCCCGGTTCCCGCCCGGTTTTGTAAGCGCTTGATAAATGCTAAAATATCTAAAAGTTTGTTTTTAGGGGAGTTTATGAATTTAGAGGAATTAAAAGAGAATTTGCAGGATAACGCCTTGGGCCGCGGGCTGTTGTGGAGTGCGTCCAAATTGTACGGCGTGGGGGCTTGGTTTCACCGCGCAATGTATGAAAACGGCTGGAAGACGGCGGAAAGCATCAATTCCCGCGTAGTGTGCATTGGCAATATTACGGCGGGGGGAACGGGCAAAACGACGGCTGTTTTGTTGGCCGCCACGGCCTTGGCCAAAGAGGGCGTGCGCGTGGCGATTGTTTCGCGCGGGTATAAGCGGCAGCAAAAGGCAGAGGGCCCCGTGGTGCTGTTTGACAACCCGGATGCCGATTGGCGTATGGCGGGCGATGAACCCTTTATGATGAGCCGCGTATTGGCGCAGTACAAGGTGCCGATAGTAATTTGTTCTAACCGTGCCGAGGCTGCCAAAGAGGCCTTGCGCCGCTTTAAAAGCCAAATTATTTTATTAGACGACGGGTTGCAGCACCACCGCTTAAACCGGGATGCAAACATTATTTTGGTGGATGCTAAAAACCCCTTTGGCAACAAGCAAATGCTGCCTTATGGCATTTTGCGCGAACCTTTAACGGCGCTCAAACGGGCCAATTTGATTGTGCTTACGCATTGCGATTTGGTTTCGCCGCGCCAGTTGGAGGACGTAAAGGACGAAATCCGCCTGTATAATGATACGGTGGAAATTTTGGAGAGCGTTCACGCACCGGAATATTACTTTGATATTTGCCAAAGCAAAAAGGTGGACTTAAACACGGTTAAAGGACCAGCGGCTTGCTTCTGCGCGCTTGGACACCCGGAAAGTTTTGAAAATACTCTTGAAAAGTTGGGCTTGGAACTCAAACAAAAGTGGCGCTTCCCGGACCACCAGTTCTATACCGAAGAAAACCTGCGCACCTTTGAGGAAACGCGCGGGAATTTGCCGCTCATTACCACCTTTAAGGACTTTGTTAAATTCCCCGATAATTGGCGCGAAATTTTGACAAAGGATGTATATGTGCTGTCGGTTAATTTGAAAATCCGCGGCGGACAGGGCGAAATGGACAAATTTACGGATACATTGTATCCTAACTTTTCGCAATTAAAAAACCGCCGTTAATTACTGCCCTATATTTTACACCAGACCGGACCTTTTCCAAGGCCCGGTTTTTTTATGAGGGTATCCTGTTTTTGCCGCCATTTCGGAAAGTTTTTATATGTTGTTATTCAAATAAGAAGTCATCCTGAATTTAGTTCAGGATCTACCGATTGGGTTGTTGAATATTTATAGAAAAAGGTCATACTGGAACGCTCCGCGTCGGCACACCTTCCAGTATGACTTTTATTTTCAGAACTATCCCATATCAAATAGTTTTGTACGCAGTTATAGTGTGCAGAATATTTAATCTGTACCCACTAAAATTATATTTCGTTTAACAATTTTATCACTTCGGCAGCCTTTTTGATCAAATGCCATTTCACATTGTGAATTTTAGACAATAATTTTTGTTGCGCCGCAATGACTCTTTGCTCTGATAAACGCATATCATTTGACTTTGTTTCTACCAAAATATATAAATTCTTTTGATTTCCAGTATCTTTGACATACACAAAGTCCGGTGTGGTACTTCCTCCTGTGTACGTTGGAACTTTAATTGCTCTTTTAGGAATTTTCCCAAATACAGTTATTTTTTCTGGGGGTGTGTATCTGAGTATCTCATGTTCAGGATTTTCACTATCGTAGGCCAAAGGTTTTTCATATAAATTGCGAACATCATCTTTTATATCATCAGCTTTAAAATTTCCCACATCCCCCATTGGTAACTCACTAATAAAACTTCCATTTTTTAATACAGAGGTTTCAGCCATAAACTTTAAGCAGTCATAGTTATACTTGGTAGCAAAAGTTTTGGCAAATAAATTTTCCCATCTTGTGATAAGATTGGCAAGTGAATAATCGTTTAACTTTGCATTTACGGCAGTCTTATCAATTCCCTTATCTATCAACTCTTGTAAGAATTTCCAAAGTTCTCTGTGTACAATTTGTATGGGAACTGATGTGTTTTTGGTAAATCTTGTAATAAAGTCATTATAGGCACATTTCCCTAATGCCCCTATATTCTTGGTTGAAGTGTTTTGATACTCCAATGAGATGGTCTCTTGGTCATATCCTTTAACTGTTTTTATGCTTTTAACTTCTATGGTTTTGTTATCATCAAATATCCCTTCGGTTCTTAACGCCTCGTTGAATAAAGATGTGATTTCATCCGTTGAAATCCGTTCAAAAGACAGCATATATCTTTTTGAAACTTCCTTCCAAAATTCTTCTATTTTTTTCCAATTATTTATACGGAGCTTTATTTTGTTCGGTGATTTTTTATTCCTATTATCAACAATTTTTCCAGACTTCACTTGAGTACTTAATAATTCCGGATATTCGAATACCAATTTATTGTATCCACCTTCTTTGAAACTATTATCTCGTTTAATAATTCCTGCATTGTCAAGGTGTTCTAGCAGTTCTTCTTCAGATATATTTCTATAAATGAGGATACGTTTTATCATTTCAGCTGTTAGTTTATCGGAATTTACTATATTCTTTACGTCAGCATTGACCTGACCTCTTAGTTTCTCCGCAAAGTCTTTTTCGTTGGAACCAACTATATAAGTAAGATACCACGACGAACCAGCCAGTCTGTTTCCTTGTTCGTCCACGGGCAACCTTAATCCGCGGCCAACCTCTTGCAATTTGCTGTTTTCACTTCCACTAGACCTTAATTTGCATATAGTAAAAATATTAGGGTTATCCCACCCTTCTTTTAATGTCCACTTAGAAAAGAAGAATCTTCTTATATTCCATGAACCATCCGGTCTCTTAAAGGAAAGGGTTCTCTCTTTATGTAAAATGTCTTTCCTTTCTTCTGCGGTTGCACTATCATCTGCGGCTCCCCAGTCTTCTGCAAAATAGCCCCCATGGGACAGGGAAAGATTATTTTTTGTTGCAAGCAAAAAATCGTGGTATTCACCCTCAGGGTATTCCGATAGTAAACTAACCAGTTTGTTTTTGAGTATTCTCTCAAAAGTTGTTTTTAACCATCCATCCTTATTTCTATAACTTTTAATACTATCAATAAAGAATAGCGCGTTGGTTTTTACTTTATACCCCTCTCTGTGAAAGTTCTCTATTTCTGCCTTAAAATGGGCCTCTATCGCCATATTAAGCAGAATTTCTTGGTAGGAATTACTAAATACTCCTGATAGCAAGCGCATTCCCACACCGATTTCTAAATCATTGGATAATTTTCCATCTCCCTCATAGGTAATACCTCCCTCAAACCCATTTCCAACGGTATTTAAGTCTTCCCCAATTTTAACTATCCACTCTTTTCCATCTTTGGCTAAAATCAATTCTTTCTTATTTGCCCTTTTAACACTATATTGTTGAGCGTAATCATCTGTTAAAGGTGGAAGCTGCACATCAACTCCTTTAACTAAATCTTTATTAAATGCTTCCACGGCCCCTAAATCAAACTGTGGCTCGTTTTGGTAAAAATCCTTTTTAATAATAGCTTGCTTCCCTTTACCTAGCGTAATATCTGGGAACGTAGCCCCAAACCGTATAATCATCTGGGGGTTTATTCTGGCTATGATATTTTTATAAGAGTTTCCGTCTCTTTTAAATCTGTGCGGTTCGTCTATTATCAATACTGGAAAGGTGTTTTTTAACGCATCTGCCGGACAGGCATACCCGCCAAACAAGGTTTGGTCATAATCATTCTTAAATAAAGCACTGTCCTTCCTGTCTAAAAAACCTTTATCGCTTAGCAAAAGACATTGAATAGTATTTCTATCATTTTTAGTTGCCTCACAAAATTGAGTTAATGCGGATGGAATAGTTTTTCTTTTCCCTTTTTTAGTATTAAAATCTCCCGCATTTACGGTTTGTAATTCTATTCTTTGATTAGGAAAAAACAAACTAAAATGTTGCCTTGCGTAGTCACTGGTGATAAAGTTTTTAGTACCTTCTTTAATAGCCAAAGAGGGTACGACAATAATAAACTTATAAATACCATACTTTTGATGCAGTTCATACATGGCACGGGTATATACATAAGTTTTACCCGTTCCGGTTTCCATCTTTATATCTATAAATTTGTGTTCATCCCAAGCATTGCACAGTATAGGATTTGCATAGAGATTGCTTTCTTTGCCTGATAAAGTAGGAATGGCATTTATGATAGCATCCAAGGCCGTTCTTTGATGCTCTAATTCTTCCAAATGTATTTTCATTTTAGAACCTCTTTTCCACTCTTACTTGCCTATTCAAACTCTGCTTTACATTTATCTCAAGTTCTTTCATGCTTTCCATAGTAAAAGAATATCCATAGCAGATAATAGTATTAATGCTCAACTGATTTGTACCTACTAGATTTAATAATTCTCTTGTTTGTTCCTTACTCCATCCAACATTAATAATATATAAAAGAGAATTATCTAAATAATAAGCTTTGTACCCTGCAATATCAATTTCTTTCGGTTGATTTGTTAACTTATATCCATCAGCTACCAGCCAAGTATCTAAAATAACTTCTTGTCCACCCATTTCTGCTACCATATCATCTGCCAGTAAGAGTGACTTATTTGGGTCAAAGGCTAATATTTTATCCAATGTTTGGGTAGTTGGCTCTTTTACATAATAGTGCTTAAAGCCAGAAGTATCACCTAATTGTTTAGCCGCTCTCTTAATGCGTTCCATACCAATTTGGTCAATGGTTTTATATCCTGCTTTGTAGGCTTCACTCGTTTTATCACACTCTTCAGGCAGTTGAACCATAATATATTTACGGTTTCCGCCATCTTCTGCATTGAGTTTCATTACAGCGTGGGCAGTTGTGGCAGACCCTGAGAAGAAGTCTAATATAATTGACTGTTCTTGTATTGCTATTTTCAGCAAATGATAAATCAATTTTATAGTTTTTGGGTTGTCAAAAATTCTTCCCAATTCCAACTCAACCAATTCTTGTTTTCCATTGCCACTATCAATATTAATATAGTTTTTGTACGACTTAAATCCATAATTGCCTTCATATCGATCTTTTCCATATATATAATATCCATCTGCTTCTTCGACAAAAATTAATTCAGTCTTATATTCTTTAAGAAACTTCTCCTGCCCCCATCGCCAAACTCGCTGATTGTTATATTTGTGGTTGTATTTGGGAATAATTCTTACATATCCCTCTCTCCGCTCGGTTGCAGGCCCAATTATGATCTGTCCATTTTTAATAACCTTTTCATCTTTTGTAAAAGCATCCTTAGTCGTAGGATTATAGTAGATGGAATATGCTAAATTGGGACGATTTGATATATGAAAATCTGCTGTTCCATTATGTAAAGGATAGCCCTTAGAATAAAAAGAAATATTATCTTGAAAAACTTCTTTCTTATCTAGAGTATACTTTTCCAGGTTAAAAGTTAAATTTATAGAGTTTTTAGCGTATAAAAGGACATACTCATATGTATTTTTTATAAACTTGTCAAGCTGTCTACCTTTTACGTTATTGTGCCATACCAGGGTAGTTATTAAATTCCTTTCACTAAATATTTCATCACATAATAATTTTAAGTTTGCTTGTTCATTATCATCTATAGATATAAAAATAACCCCACTATCTTTAAGTAATTTTTTTGCTATTTTTAGACGAGGATACATAAATGTCAGCCAAGCAGAATGGGAACTTCTGCCATTGATGGAATGCAACCGCTTAATTTCGTCAGCCGTTAGACCCAATTTATCCATTAATTGTTCATCGGTAAATTCAAACTTATCATTATACAAAAACCCATCCGAGCCAGTATTATATGGTGGGTCAATATATATCATATCTATGCTGTTTGCATAGGCATTTTGAAGGTGCTTTAGAACTTCTAAATTATCCCCACTAAAGAATAAATTTTGGCTATCTTTATTTTCCGGTTGAGAATTGTGCGTT
>NZ_DJOA01000032.1:12518-12681 GCF_002437085.1 Candidatus Avelusimicrobium stercoris
ATTGTGCGTTGTATCGGGAACAATAACAGTAGTAGGGGCGGTGCCCGCTTGGTATCTGGCATAGGTTTTACCAACCCATTTTAGTTGGTAGCCGTCAGTTGCTTCATCAGGGTCGTGCCAGTCTAATTGGAAATCTTTATTATAGTTTAAGCGTTCTTTTACG
>NZ_DJOA01000016.1:0-46279 GCF_002437085.1 Candidatus Avelusimicrobium stercoris
TTAAGAACATCGCCACGGCGCCATCCAACGCGCCGACAGGCACCGTAAGCGCCACGCCCAAGCACGCCCGAAACCAATATGGCTTAATATACGGCCACATGCGGCGGAAATTAATAATAAGAAGATTTTTAGAAATAAGTTTTTTCATAGAAGGTCTATAGTCGAATTCTAATAATACCGAATAAACGGATATTTCTTTTTAAATAATCACGTTTATAAATTTCAATACCAAAAATAAACAAACGTTTTTCGCGCCAATTGCATTCTTGGCGCCATAAAGTTAGCTTTCCTAATGACAATATTTGTTTATCAACGCGCAACACCTGTTCTAGCGCATCAAAATTTCCCTGTTGAGCTAAATATAACGGGTATTCCACATAGTTGCGCGAGTCAAATGGAAAATTTTTAATAAAACTCTTGATAATACTTTTATCTCTCTCGGAAAAGGAGTTCCATCCAAATACTTGTCTCATTAAATACAATGTTGTAAAAAACTGTTCAATATATTCAATAGGCAGTGTTGATTTTTTTAGGTGTTTTATTAAAAAAAGACCTGTATGTTGCCAAGATTGAAGATGTGTCCATTTATCTGCCTTTTGTGGATCTTGCCAATAAATAGCCATTATGGATTTTTCACGCAGACGATAATGATAAAGTGGAAGCATTAATCCATAGACCGAATGTGCAACATAAAGATATTGGCTAACAAACGAATCGTCATCGTGTTCCCTAATAGTAGGGAATGAAATATTAAATTTATCAATCAATTCTTTTTTAAATATTTTATTCCACAATACTAAATTGATTAATTGTTTACTATCTGAAGAAATAATTTTTTCTCCTTCAAATTTTAAATAGTGATAATTAAGTTTTTGTTTATCTCTACCGAAACTGTCTCCCTCATATTCCAAAATACAATTGCAACAGACTAAATCTACCTTGTGGAAATGCATGCAGGAGTACATTTTTTCACACATTGTAGGCTCGTACCAATCGTCACTATCACAAAACATTACATACTTGCCTTTGGCATGTGACAATGCAAAATTGCGTGCTACACCTGGTCCCGCATTCTTTTGATGTAAGATACAAATGCTAGGATATTTTCTGGCATAAGTTGTTAAAATAGTGTGAGTTTTATCGCTAGACCCATCATCCACAACAATAATTTCTATATCCCTAAATGTTTGATTCACAAGAGAATCTAAACACTGGGAAATATATTCTTGTGTGTTATAGGCACACACTAAAATGGAAATTTCTGGCATAAATTATTTCAATAATTTTCTGATACGCCTAACCTCATTATGAAAGACATGCTTTTTATATAAATAGTGCTGCCTTTTTTCGCCCCACGTAAAATTTGACAAAATACGGCATCTCAAATAAGTCCAATATGCTTTAGGAAAATTTAGAATATCTTTCAATGGAAATTTATATGAAGGACTATATCCTGTACGTACCGTATCAAATAAAATTTTTTCATAAAAAGGGCTTAGGCGTGCATACATCCACCATTGAATAGAGATTTCATTTGATTTCCAATGTAAAGTATTCCACGGCTTAAACTTTGAACAAAAATGCAGAATTTTTATAGATTCAGGTTTGGGATAAGTTGCTTTACCCAAGATATTTCCATTGTTAATTTGCACATTCCACGTTTCGTCCAATAAACATACCTCGGAATAAAATAACATATTCCAAATGTTTTGGTCGTGAAAATAAGCCGTATTTTTTTGGACTGCTTCTATAATATTGTGCTCATATTTATTTGTATTGATTTTAGAAATATCTAAAACCAATACTCCTGAATTTACATATTCATCCAAATGGGGTAATTCCATTGTTTGTATTGCATATTGATAAAAACCCGGAAAAAGAAAATCGTTTGTTGAGTTAACTTTAGAAACAAACAAATCTTTAACTGCCCCTAATGGTTTATTGTGTAAGGGAATATGATACAATTCGGAAATATCTGTATTCACAATTAAATCACAATCTAAATAAATGACTCGCTTAAAATTAGAAAAAATAATTGGAATAAATAGACGATAATATGCAGATGGTTTTATATTGCGTAAACTCATCCAAGAATCAATATGATATTTTGCAACATACTCTTTCATATCATAAAATCGAATATTAAAATTCTTTTGGACTTTAAACATATTCGTTATTATACGTTGTGATTGTCGAGATATATTGTGATTGAGTATTACAATATCATAGAAATATTGTGGTTTAGAATGTACTTGAATTGATGACAATGTAACAGATAAAAAAGGAATAAATGCCTCATCGCAATTAAACACTAAAGCACATTTCTCTAAGAAGATAGGATGTAATATCAAATTTGGAATGCTCTTTCGTCGTTCTCTCTTTTTTTCAGAAGCAAAGGCGTCCAACAAATTTGAGGCCTGGTAAAAATCCCCATTGTAAATATATGAGAATAAACTTTGAATAGGAGTATGTTCTGACCAAATTTTCAATTTAATTTTATGTAACAACAACTTCCACTGTGTTAAAAAATCTTCTTTCCATTCATCAGGGACCTGTAGCCAAGCAAAAAACAATTCATTGTAGAGAATTGTTTTTAAAAAAACAATATTTTCTTGAACAATTTTATGCTGAACCAAAAAATCATACAGTAAAGATAGAATATCACTTTTATCTTTAATATCTTGAAAAACGATTTGATTCCCATAATATTGATGCATAATAGAATTTGGGACGCTATAATGGTGATATAATTTGTTATCTAGTAAAAATGATTGCTTGGAAATGGTCAAATATGCAAATACAAAAAAATTATCATCTGCTTTATGTCCAACTGGAAATTCGATATGATATTTACGAACTAATTCTGTTTTAAAAATTTTATTCCATAGATAGACATTTATTTTTGATTTTTCCTCTGCAGATAAAACTTTTTTACCGTTTTTAAACGGGAAATAATATAAGGATTCAATTTCAAAGTTATTTGAATCATATGCATATGTATTGCACATTACAAAATCTGTGTTATAAGTCATAATATTTTTGTGCATTTCTTCGCACATTGTAGGCTCATAACAATCATCTGCATCACAAAACATCAGATATTCCCCACGCATATTCTTTAACCCCACATTGCGAGCCTTAGCAGGGCCAGAATTTTTTTGCGAAAATACACGTACGCGACTATCTAGCTGTTGATATCTGTTTAATATTTCTAAACTTCCATCCGTTGAGCCATCATTAATGCATAAAATCTCAATTTCCTTGAATGTTTGATTGATGAGTGCGGTTAAACATCTATCTAAATATTTTTCTGCATTATAAACAGGAACAATTATTGAAATTTTTTGATTACTTTGATTGGATTTTTTATATTTCATTTTCCTACTCCCACATACTCAAATCCGGCAGAGGTTACATCCTCTACGCGGAATGTATTACGCAAATCTACTATGCGTTTATGCTTCATTAATTTGGCTAATTTTTCTAAATCCAGTTTTTTAAACTGGTTCCATTCTGTTAAAATTACCAACACATCTGCCCCTTTTACGGCTTCATAGGCATCTTTGGCATATTGCACCTTATTACCTAATAATTTTTTTGCATTTTCCATTGCTTTGGGATCGTATACAGTCACTTTGGGGCCGGGAACAGCCAATATCTCATTTAAAATCTCCATTGATGGGCTTTCCCTGCAGTCATCTGTTCCGCCTTTAAACGCAAGGCCTAAAACCGCAATTTTAGGCGATTTCTGCCCCGCCACCATATCCAGCACACGCTTGGCCATTTGCTTTTTACGTAAATCATTTCCTTTAATGGCAGCTTCAATCAGGCTTAAATCCACCCCATTTGTACGACCCATATAAGCCATCGCATTAGTGTCTTTCGGAAAGCAACTACCGCCATAACCCGGTCCTGGATTTAAAAATTTAGGACCAATACGGCTATCGGCCCCCATGCCCAGAGCGACCTCATACACGTCGGCCCCTGCTTTCTCGCAAAAGTTTGCCATTTCATTAATATAATGAATTTTAATAGCTAAAAAAGCATTAGAGGCATATTTAATAGTCTCGCTAGAACGGCGTTTTACAAACAACATATTGGTTTTGCCTTTGAACGGTTTATATAATTCCAAAATGACTTCTTTAGCGCGTTTGGTATTAGCCCCCACCACAATGCGGTCTGGATGGAAGAAATCATATACAGCGAAGCCCTCGCGCAAGAATTCAGGCAGAGATACCACATCAAAATCGGCAGTGGGATTCTTTTTGGAAATGAGCATTTCAATATCATCCCCTGTACCGACAGGAACAGTGGACTTTGTAGCAATTACAGTATATCCACGCAAATATTCAGCTAGTTCAGTAGCCGCCGCGTGTATATATTTCATATCGGCTTCTTTTGTAATGGGGTGTGGTGGAGTTCCAACAGCAATAATGACTAAATCAGCATTTTCCACGCCATCTTTCATTGATGTAGTGAAACAAATTCGTCCGGCTTTGACATTTTTATGAAACAATTCTTCTAATCCTTCTTCAAACAGGGTTATTTTCCCTTCTTTAAGGGCATTAATTTTGCTCGGTTCTCTGTCAATACAGGTGACTTGGTTCCCTAATTCAGCCAATCCAACACCAGTGGGTAGCCCTACATAACCGGTTCCAATAATAGCGACTTTCATCTTATTTTCCCTCCATTTTGGTTTTGAAATAAACTATTGTTTTATCCAACCCCTCCGACAAAGCTACCTTCGGTTCCCAATGCAGGAGTTCTTTCGCCAAGGTGATATCAGGCTTGCGGTGGGTAGGATCATCTTTGGGCAAGGGTTGATAGACTAGATTATGTTTACCGCCAATTTTAGAAATTACTAATTCTGCTAACTCTTTAACGGTAAATTCTCCTGGATTTCCCAAATTGACTGGGCCCGTGATTTCAGCCGAACTATTCATCATCCGGATAAAACCTTCTATCAAATCATCTACATAGCAAAAAGACCGAGTTTGAGACCCATCCCCATATAACGTGATGTCTGCCCCCTGCAAAGCCTGACAAATGACATTGCTTACCACGCGGCCATCTTCGGGGTTCATAAAGGGACCATAGGTATTAAAAATACGCACAACCTTAATATCCAAACCTTCTTGACGGTGATAATCAAATAGCAAGCTTTCCGCACAGCGTTTTCCTTCGTCGTAGCAAGCGCGTATACCTATAGGGTTGACATTGCCGCGGTAACTTTCAGGTTGCGGATGTACTGCCGGTTCTCCATATACTTCCGACGTAGAAGAATGGAAAATGCGAGCATGGTGCTGTTTGGCAAGTTCGCACATATTAATTACCCCAAATACACAGGTTTTGGTAGTAAAAATTGAGGCTTTTCCCTGATAATGCCGTGGAGACGCCGGACATGCCAAGTTATAAATCTGATCAATGGATTCGGTAATTTTTAATGGATTAATAATATCATGCTCTATAAATGTAAAACGAGGATTATCCAACAAGTCCCGTACATTATCCAAACTTCCTGTGTAATTATTATCTACACAAATCACTCTATGCCCTTCATGAATTAGACGTTTACATAAATGAGAACCTAAAAAACCAGTTCCACCCGTAACTAAAATACTCTTGCTCTCACTCATTTTCTCTTCCTCTCTAAATATTTATGTTTTAGTATGAAATACCTGTAAAGAAAGTATCTATCAAAACGATGTCCTTTGAAAATTAGCCATCCACTTTGATATAAATCCTCCAATTCTTCGCTAAATGCTTTCAGCATAAGTCTTTTTTGTTGTCCTGGACTATGCTGACAACGATAAAGTTGGTTTTTTAGAATACATGGGATGAAATCTTGTTTTAAGAACAATGCTTCTTTGTGCAAATTGGGTTTAGAATACAGATTAATGATAGAAGAAATTGCATGATAGCACGCTTGGATATGTTCTACACAAAACGGCTGATTAGACAATGATTCCGGGGTATTTCTATAGCCATATAAGGCAGTATTTAATAATACAGTAGATGGTTTTTTTGCTAATACGGCATAGATGAACGGCAAATCTTCAAAAACATACTCATTATCAAATGTAATGTCTTTAAGTAGGTCTTTTTTATACAATTTACCCCATACCACATAATGAATAAATGAACTTCCCAACATAATGGGATTAGCTGTGAAGTTCATATCCAGAGGTTTATCTTCTAATTGGGCAAAAGCAGGAACGGTTGTAAAAGAAATATAATTCCACACCACAAAAGAGGCAGAATATTTTTTGGCAGTTGCAACGGCTATTTCCAGACATTTTGGATGTAACACGTCATCTGCATCTAAAAATAAAATATATTTTCCGCGTGCCTTGCGTAATCCTAAATTCCTTGCTTGTCCAACCCCGCAATGGGTTTGTCTGAACACACGAATACGTGCATCTTTAGAAGCGAAATGGGAAATGATTTGTACGGAATTATCAGTAGAACCATCATCAACCACTATAATCTCAAAGTTTTGATAAGTTTGAGTTAATACGCTATGCGCACACTCCTCTATGTAGTGCGCACTATTGTAAGACGGAATAATAACAGACACGCTTGGGGTTTTCATCTAATCACCCACGCAATATATGGAATTTTTGAAACAGAAGTATATTTGCAAAATTTACAAAATATGGTTAATTTCCACTGCATATAAGCGGTGCATAATGGCATAATTTCCGGCACAAGACAAACCGCTTGTTTACAAACTTCTTCTTCCTGCCTGCCCATGGGGAATTTACGCATTCTGCGAATTGAATGTAAAAGAAGTTGGCTCATTAAATTCCATGCGGTTTTGTCCGTAAATTTTCTGTTTAGCAGTTCTTTGCAGACAAAACAAATATTTGAAAGCGTCCCTATAGCCCAAGCCTGTTTATTGCTTGAAAATGAGTGTGAATTACCGATCCGGTAATAATATAAATATTCATTTAAAAATGAAATTTTAGAAGCATACAAATACATTAAAATTTCAAAAGATATATCTTCAGCCACTGCATCATTAAGAAATTGAATATGATGTTTTTTTATCAAGGAAGTTTTAATTAGTTTAAGCCATACTTGCGTATCGTCCAACGCTGCTTGTATACGACAAACAGGCTTTTGAGCGGGCTCTGGATGCTTAAATTCCTTATACACTTCATCACATGGGATTAACTGGTTGTTAGTTATATCATTGAGGTAATATAATGAACGGACAATATCACTTTGGCAAGTGATTGCTACTTGGTAAAGTTTCTCTATATAGTTAGGAGAAACCTTATCATCTGCATCAATAAAAGCAAAATATTCGCCATGTGTTTTAGTTAATAAACGATTTCTGGTAAAAGCAGCCCCGCGATTTTTCTGATAAAAAACATGTATTCGTTTGTCCATCTTGGCATAACTTCGCAAAATAGCAGGACTATTATCTGTTGATCCATCATCAATACAAATGATTTCTAAATTAGGATAGGTTTGATTTTTTATAGAAACGAGGGTTTCAGGCAGATACTTGCCCGCATTATACACAGGAACCAGTATACTAATAAGTGGTTGCGAGGTGTTATTTTTTTTCATAAAAAATTCCTTTCCCTTAAAATCGGGAGAAAAGGACTTGTGGAACTCTTGGCAGAGGTATTCATAAGTCCCTTTCCCGTTCACACGCCGTGCTGTAGCGTATGAAAACGATGGAACCTATTGAATTTATTCACTAAGGAAGAAATGAAATGGAAGTAAACAAAAACGGCTGAATAATTCCGAGGCTAATCCCAGTCCCAGTCATTAAACAGCCGTAGTTCCACATAATTTTATATGCGGAACATTCGGCAGAAGACAAAGGGCTCATGACTTCCCTCTATCTTCTGCCTAAACCAGCTGTTTTGGGACGGGATTAGCACGTTATTAAACGACTTCCTATTCTTCAATAGGATTCCCAAAACAGAATAAATTGTAAGCTAACCACTTTCTGTGGCTGTACTGCAAAACTCCTATTAGAATTTATCTTTATAATACCATATTTGCTAGGGCAATGCTATTTTTTTCAAAAGACATATTTATGTATAGGCCCTGTGGCCCAAGATTTTTAATATTTTAAACCTTATACTATGCACTATATATAAGCAGTGAATAAAAAGGGAAGGTAACTTTACAGAATGTGTAGAACTCGACTTTGGTACAAAAAGTTTTTATTTTACTTTCTATGTACTAGAACCATTGTTTCGTATATGTTTTTTATGTGTTCGGCGGTGGTGGATAGACCGTAAAGACTACCCATTATTTGGTTCAAAGATTTTTCTTTTGCGCCGTCCTGGGCGGAGGCTATATTTGCTCCTGCAAATCCGCGGCCAATTCCACTAATAATTGTAAATGATTTGTTAGTATTGTTAATTTATCCATAACTTTTGCTCCTTTTGATTCTAGGCGGAGCGCCTGTCTGGCTCCGCACTTACAGTACGCCTTACTAATGGGGGCCAAGTCAAGTGCCCCGGGCTTTTGCCCGGGGAATACTGTACGGTGTCAACTAAATAAAATCAAAGCGTTTTTTAGCCTTAAAATTAAGAAGTTGTGTCAAAGCATCTACTTGGTCATCGTGCTTTGTATTGGGGAATCCTAAAACTTCGTGCCTAAAATCATCAAACCACTGTTCCTCGGTATCCGGCAATAGGCAACCGCCCTGCTCTAAGAGGGGTGTAATATTTAGGCAACGCGTCTTTTTGTCCTCCGTGGGGTGTATAAAATCCACCTTATCCCCCAATGGTTTAAGGGCCTGCTGGAAGCCGATTCCACAGCCAACATCTTCTACTAGCACCCTAGTTTCTAGCATTTTACCAGGGTACATTATTAGTTTGCCCAAGCGTTCTTTCTGCTGAGACATATACTCTTTGGCTGCTTTTACCAAATCTGGCAGTTCCAGTTTCCAACGCTTGATATCTAATATGTAATACTTATTATGGGAACGCATTGCACAAACGCATACACTATAATCATTTGTCGCTCCCGTTTTTGTGGCAATATCCCAACTAAACACCAACTGCCAAAGTTCTATTTGCCCTAAACAGTGCTTGTGGATTATTTCCTTTACGTTATACCGTGGGAACCAGTCCCAATGGATGATATTTCCCCCTTGGGCCAAAGGATCCTGTTGGCATTGGCACGCAAAGGCCATTGCGCCCAAGGATTGTTTGGTTTCTTCAATCCTATCCAGCCCTTCTCGCACCGGATGCAGCGGTTCGCCAACTTTACGGATATAATGATGCGTAATGACCTTATCCCCAAGATATTTGTTCCATTGCCAATGTTCTTCGCGTACCGCAACGAGAGGCATTACTATCTGCTTAAACCCGGCTTTGCTCTCCAATAAATAGCCCGTTAAATCCTGCTCGTGCGTGCGCTGCATAATAAGCAGGATTTTGCCCTTATTTTTATCATTTAGGCGGCTATACAGCGTATTTCCATACCACTCGTTTACTTTATTACGTAGTAAATCCGAATTGGTATCTGCTGGTTTAATCGGGTCATCAATAATCAGCCAATTACCACCCCGCCCCGTTAGCGTTCCACCCACCGTTGTAGAATAGCGCCCACCGCCCTGTGTGGTTTCAAAATCCATCAGTTCGCGGCGATTGGATGCTAAACGAGTTCCCGGAAACGCCCGCTTATACCAAGACGTTTCCAAAATACGCCGGCAGTCGGCCGCCAGTTTTTTGGCTAATTCATCGGCATAACTTACGCATACAACCGTTTCTTTGGGGAATTTTCCCAATATATAGGCAGGAAGCGCCACCGAGCAAATAATGGACTTCATATACCGGGGCGGAATATTAATGATTAGGCGGGTATTTTCCCCACATAGCATTTTTTCTAATTCCGCACAAATCACGTTTATATGCCAATTATCTAGGTATTTCGTCTGCGGGCTAACTTCGGCAAATACTTTCCTAACAAACATCTTAAAGTCGTGCCGCAAGAAAGCATCAAAGCGTTGGGTTTCTTTATTTTGTTGTATCATTGAGCGGTCCTTCCGTGTACTCCTTAATGGTTTCTTCTAATAAGGTTCTATCATCTTGTCGCAACCCCTCTACTCGCTGCGCGATTTCTTCCTTCAGTCTCTCATTTTTTTCAAAATAGTCCAGCATTGTTTTTTGTGCTTTTGCATTGCCATTGAGCGCATCCATTCCCGTTTTACGAAGGATGGCTTCTGGCACCGGAATACTTTTTTGTTTCCCATTGTGGACGATGCGCACACGCTCATTTTGCAGTTTTTCAACTGCTGTAAATAGGTTTGTGCTTCCCT
Source organism: Candidatus Avelusimicrobium stercoris (assembly GCF_002437085.1). Classification (NCBI taxonomy): domain Bacteria; kingdom Pseudomonadati; phylum Elusimicrobiota; class Elusimicrobia; order Elusimicrobiales; family Elusimicrobiaceae; genus Candidatus Avelusimicrobium; species Candidatus Avelusimicrobium stercoris. Next base: position 10,295 of record NZ_DJOA01000016.1, read on the forward strand.
TAGGACGGCCCTTTTTATTACCGCTGTATCCCGGCTTAAATTGTGTATGTTTGGGCGGTTTGCCGTACCCTACTTCATAAGAATTGCTTACTGTATTATTATTTTCCATTTTCATTTTCTCCTCTTTTCTTCTCTAAAAGTAATTCTTGATAAGTCTTCCCTGTGGATATGTGTATGGCACTATGTCCCTTTCCTAGGCTTTCATAGCGCCTAATGGCCGTATCTATATATCGTGGCTCCAACTCGGCCCCATAACAGATACGCCCAGATTTTTCTGCGGCAATTAAGGTACTGCCAGAACCCAAAAAGGTGTCTAGTATTATTCCGCCCCGGTTAGAGGCGTCCAATATGGCATCTTTGATCATTTCCACCGGTTTTACAGTAGGGTGCATCGCCCGCTTTTCGGCATTTTCCTCACTAGGTGTATTTACACTGGGATAGCACCACACATTGGTACGTATCTACCGTGTACCCCTAGTTCCACATTGTTAATATGTGGCTCCTTGCCGTGTTTGAACATAAAGATAAGTTCGTGCTGGGAACGATAAAAACTACCCATACCGGCATTATCTTTCCGCCATACGCATAAATTTTTAAACTGGTCATATACCCCAGCAGCCACTATAATTTCTTTAATATGACGCCAGTCCATACAAATATAGTGCAACGAACCATCTTTACTACACTCACAGAGTCGCTCAAAAGCGGTTTGCAAAAACTGAGTAAACTCCTCAGAGCTCATTTCTCCAGAGGCAAATTTAAATTCTTGATGTTGCACATTTCCTGCCCCGCAAACGTGTCCATTTATTTTCACGTTATATGGTGGGTCCGTAAATACCATATCGGCTTTTTTATCTTCCATTAAGGCAGTTAATGTTTCCTTTTTAAGGGAATTTCCGCAAATTAGCCGGTGTTTGTCTAGTTGCCAAATATCACCCTCTTGGCTGACAATTTCATTATCTGGGATAAAGGGGATATTATTTGCTTTTGGGTCTATTTTGGTTTCTTTTCCCTCTAAAATAAGGTCAATATCTCCCATATCATATCTCGTAATGGTAAGAGGCATATCTAACTTTAATTCATCTAAAGCCTTAAACTCCATTTGCAATAGTTCTATGCTCCATGTGCCTAGTTCAGCCAGTTTGTTATCTGCAATACGATAAGCACGCTTTTGCGCCTCGGACAAATGGCCCAAGCGTATAACGGGCACTTTTTCCATATGGGCCAGTTGTGCCGCCTTTAATCGGGCGTGCCCAGCGATTATTTGCCCTTTTTCATCCACTAAAATAGGATTAATAAACCCAAACGATTCAATAGAGCGTTGGATTTTGATAATTTGCTTGGAATCGTGTTGACGGGGATTATTGGGATATTCCGCCAAAGTATCCAAGGGTATATAGACGACCGCAAGGTCGCTTGGTTTGTTTTGCGTCATAATACCTCATTAATTTGAATTTGAAGCGGTTTGCTTCAGGTTTTTATACCAGTTGTCCTTGGTTTGTACATCAGGGCGGAGTCCCCGTTCAGGCTGGGGTTAGCCTAGCAGAGTATTCTACCCCTATGCTGGGGGTGCTAGTAGGGTCCAAGAAATTGACTCCTCCTGTTTCGCCATTAACAGACCCTGTGGAGCAGTTTTACGTGCTCAATTAAGTAGGTATGTTAGCACAAAATTAGCAGATGAGTCAAATGATTGCTATTTATTTATTATAATAAATAGCATTGAAAAAATAAGGATTTTTACATTTTTACGACTAAAAACTGTTAAAAAAATTTGTGCTCTAAGGCCTTTTATGCAAACACTTAAAAATTAGGCTTTAAAAAACACATTTTTTAATAAAATTTCTGGTCTTATGGCAAAAAGGAAACTCTAATCCTCGCATAAATTACGCAAAATATGCGTAGTTTATGTGTAGATTTCATCCATTTCTAGGCTTATCTTGGCTTACTCCTACAACTTGCATACTAAACCCCTTGCATATTCAAACAATACGTATAGAAATAGCACCATAGGTTGACAAATTATAACAAAAAGTGTTATATTGTGTACACTAATAGAAAAATCTATATAAGATAAATTATGCAAAATACAGCCGTATTACAAACCACCTTAGAAAAGAATGCAAACGCGGAAAATTATATTTTCTCCGTGGATAGTTTCAATGCTCTTTTTCCCAAAATAAACCGACTCGCACTACTTGTTTTGCTGGGGCGGGCTGTTAAGAAAGGAATTCTTGTCCGGATGTGCAAGGGGTATTATTTATATCCCAAGGCAAAGTATCAAAGAGGTTATGAGTTATACCATTTGGCCAGTCTTTTGCGTAAGGATTGTTTCTGTTATCTTAGTTTGGAAAGTGTTTTAAGTGAGGTTGGAATTATCTCGCAAATTCCGATGGGCACTATTACCTTGATGACAAATGGCCGACGGGGCAAAATAAACTGTGGCCAGTTTGGCACAATAGAGTTTATACATACCAAAAAGGATATTAATTCTTTGGCTGCACAACTGACTTACGATGAAAGATACCGCATGTGGAGAGCAAGCCCAAAATTGGCCTATCAGGATATGATTGATACCAAGCGTCCGCTTGATTTAATTGATAAGGAGACCCTGCATGAATTTATTTGATAAGACCGTTCAATCCGTTTTGGAACATAATACACAGTTGACAACGTTGCGTCCCGTTGTGGAAAAAGAAATTTTGCATCATGACATCCTATGGGAATTAAATAATGCGGGGTTACTTAAAAACCTAACTTTTATCGGGGGAACTTGTTTGCGTGATTGTTATGGTTCACAACGGTTGAGTGAAGATTTGGATTTTTCTAGTAGTTTTGACTTTAATAAAGAGGACTTAGCAAACTTTCCTTCCGCACTTAAGAAAAACCTGCTCAAAAAATATGGTTTTGAAGTAGCGGTAAGCGAGCCAAAGCAAGAAACCGGAAACACTAACACTTGGAAAATAAAAATTTTGACCCGTCCAGAACAAAAGCATCTACCTGCCCAACGAATAAATTTAGATATTGTACTATTGCCGAGTTATCAGCGGCATGCTACCATGCTAAAGAACTATTACGGATTGGAAAGCGGCACATCCGGACTTATTCTGCAAGCAGAAAGTTTAACAGAAATTTTGGTAGATAAGTTAATTGCTTTTGCTAATCGTCCCAATCGTGTCAAAAATAGAGATTTATGGGACATATTTTGGCTGTCCCGTCAAAATGTAGTATTGGACAAAGATTTACTCCTTAAAAAACTATCCGACCGGAAAATTTCTTTTGAAGATTTTGCTACCAAATATGCCAATCGTCTGAATGAAATTCAAGGCGGGCAAGAGGCTTTCTTATCAGAAATGCAACGCTTTTTAGCACCGTCTGCATTTGATGATATTTTCACTTCGCCTTTATGGTGGGAGCAGTTGCTAAACTTGCTCAAATCCTATAATTTTCATTAATCGGATAGGGGGTTGTAATCTCTATACAAAATCAGTAAATAGGGTGAAGATTAGTGCATTTTATTGATGGCGATAAAATTGATTTATAGATTTATCGATAATTTCCTACGCCAACAACTTGGCAAGATAACACTTTTCGTTATAATCTGACCCGCCTAAATAGGTTTAAAACGGAAAACTATTGATTTTTTGTAATTTTTGCGAAATGAGATTATTCAACAACAAGATAGGGTTAAATATATAAATTGTTTGTCTAACATCAGGGATAATAAGAGCCCTTACTTATGTAGAGGCTTTTTTCTAAAAAAATTGTCTGCCCCCCATTCAGCTATATTTTAATTCATGTCAATGACGTGCCCAATTATGGTAACATAAATAAAAGGATTTTTTGAGATTTAACCATGCCAAAAGAGACCGACATTATCATTTATCAAACCGAAGATGGAAAAACCAAGATAGAAGTTACCTTGGCCGATGAAACTGTATGGCTGACCCAAGCTCAACTGGTAGAGTTATTTCAGTCAAGCAAAGCTAATATTAGTGAGCATATTAAGCATATCTTTAAAGAGGGAGAGTTGGAGGAAACGGCAACTGTTCGGAAATTCCGAACAGTTCAAAAAGAGGGCGCTAGACAAATCGAGCGCGAAGTTACTTATTACAATTTGGATGTAATCTTAGCCGTAGGTTATAGGGTGCGGAACGGGCGAGGCACACAATTTCGTATGTGGGCTACCCAAGTATTGAGAGAATATCTTGTTAAAGGGTTCGCATTAAACGATGATTTCCTAAAAAATATGGGCGGTGGTAAATATTGGCAAGAACTTTTGGCCCGTATCCGTGATATCCGCACATCAGAAAAGGTTTTTTACCGCCAAATATTAGATATTTATGCTACTAGCGAGGATTATGACCCACATTCTCCATTGACTCAAGAATTTTTCCGCGTAGTTCAAAATAAAATGCATTTTGCGGCTCACGGGCATACTGCTGCAGAGATTGAATATTTGCGGGCAGATTCTGAAAAAGATTTTATGGGTCTGACATCCTTTCAGGGTGGAAAACCACGCAAAGACGAAGTGTTAGTGGCTAAAAATTATCTAACAGCTGACGAGTTAAATATTTTAAATCGTATAACAACTGCTTATTTAGAGTTTGCTGAGTTGCAAGCCTTACGACATCACCACATGTATATGAAGGACTGGATAGCGAAACTGGATGATTTTATCAAAATGTCTGGTAGTGAATTATTACAGCATCCTGGCAAAATAAGTAAGTTGGAAGCAGATAATAAAGCATTAGCAGAGTATGCTAAGTATAAAGAACGCACGAGAACACAATTATCTGTTGTAGAAAACGATTTTTTGGAAAACTTGGGAAAAGTCCAAAAAAAATTAGAACAAAGGAAAAAGAAATAGCTGGTTTTAGTACGGCAGGATCTCTCAATCTGAAACTGCTCCGAACGGAGTAAACACAACTTTTGGAACCTCTATAAAGATTTATCCGCTCACTGGGTATTGTATTACAACGGCAGAGATGATATTGTGCTTGTTGCCAAGCAAGATAAAGGACAGCATGTTTTAGCAGAACATCTTTATACTGTATTTAAGAGAAATTTATGACAGATTTAACAGCTAAATTAACCCGTATCGCGAGCCGTGCCGCACGCAAGGCACAAGAAGAAAACCGCAAGAATGGGATCCCAAATATGTATGTAATCAACGGCAAACAAGTATGGCAAATGTCGGACAACTCTTTCTCGGATAAAAATCCCTTCTAACTATTTTTCTATCCTCACAAAAGGCCCCACAAAAGCGGGGCTTTTATGTACATATATAAAATTTCTTGCAGCATTTCTGCAAGGCAATCAACACTAAAACCAATATTAAGATATTCTTGTAACATAGTACCGTCAGTCTGCATAAACACACATTTACCAGCTGTGGCAATTTTATTTGATATAAACAAACTGTTTGAGGCATTTGTGCCCCTAGCTTTATCTAAAACATTTCCCGGCCAAGTAAAAATCCAAAACACGCATAAAAAAATAACCCCGAAAAACATTTCCGAGGTTATTTTCAAGAATTACTCACACGACTATTTTTGTTCAATCGCCTGATAAAGCTCCGACTTAAATTTCTCCGGATTGACTAATCTGGGAATGCCTATATTTTTCCCGCCGTTCCCGCAAACAAAGACGGTTCCGTATCCTAAAATCCGGCCTAAAATGGAAATACTGGTCTGCACGCTTTCTATTCTTCCAAGTTCCCTGGAGGCCGATTCCACCGCAATCATACCGTATTTGGCGATTATTTTTTGGTTGGTAATCACTACTTCCGCGAACAAATAACTTACCAGATAATACAACCAAACCCACACCAACAGCAACCACCACGCGGCTGAAAGTTGAAAAACAAACCAGATCAGCGTAAATACAATGGGCCAGAGAAAAATAATCCAATGGATTTTTCCTTTAAACAAAATCTTTTCCTTCCCGTTTAAATGCTGCGACACATAAGACATTTATTTTCCTCCCTTTTCCAGTAAATTCCATCGCTCCCGGCACTTTTCCGCCATAAGCGTTGATTTAACGGTATATTTCTCACCGGCAAACCCCAAACAGAACCGACGCAGATCCGTATCTTTATGTTCTTTTTTGGCTTCTGGATTTTTCAGCCATTTTGGATGGGACTCTTTAGTAAATTTGGCCACTTGTTTTGACGAAACTAAATAGACCGACGTGTGCGGGAGCGTTTCTTTGGGAAGAGGCTTCCCCGTTTTTACGTCAAAAGACTCATCAAAATTGACAAAACAATACCAAACATTGGGCATTGCTTTTTCATGTTTTTTATTCATTTGCCAAAAGATGGATTTTCCCCAAAACTTGCTGTCTATCGGCTTAGATTTATTGCACGTTTTTACTTCGATTTGTCGCACAAGGAGTTTGCCCTTATGGGTTTTATAAGCGAGGACATCCACCCCTTGCGTATTGCCCGGCGTCATCGTCGCCACCCAGCCGCGGCGGCTTAAACGAGACAGTAACTCATAAACGCCCGCCGCGCCGATAAGCCCCGTATCTTTCCGTTCTTTTTTCATATTTTCCTCCTATTTTTTCTTCAATTACACTTCACGAGATTAGGATTAAAATCAATATCCGTACGCACCGCTTGAGGATAAAATAAATAAGACTTAAGCCACTTTTGGAACGGTTTGATATCCACGATTCGAAAAGCAAAAACTTCTTTATCTTCTCCCAATAAAGTTGTGTAGCGTTGTTTCCCGGACAGCGTCACGAACACCTGATTAGGGGAAAATTGGAAGCCAACGGCAAAAGTTCGATTGGTTTTAAGAAAAATAGTCTCACTTTGATAGCCGCTGATATCTGCACGCAACAAATACCCGCCCGGCACTCGTTGAAATACTTCCAATCGTTTCAAATCATAAAGATATTCCTTCTCAGGGCGAAACGAATAAGAATTAATCATATACGATGTTAATGTATTGTTTCCATACCAGTCATATAAATCCAAATAAAATCCAGTCTTGGAATGGAAATCCTTTTCTTCTTTATCTTGCGCCCAATAGTATATATTCTTCCCCATTTTTTCAATCTTCTGATAACGCTTAAACATTTTTTGATGTTCTTGCGCCACCACGTCCTGACATCCATAAAACATCCGGCCATACATATTATCCACAGCTGATTTTAAGGCCTTAAAATAAGAACTTATCTCTAAACTGACGGCATATGCCGTTCTCAAATCGTTTTCATCAACAGACGGAGAAAGAACGCATTTACCGATTCTGCCTTCACGACTTTTGGCCCTTTTAAGGAATTCGTTATAACTGAACTCTTGCATTGAATCATACACGTCTTGAAATTTATAGGTTGCAGAAGACAACGCCAGTGAAGATTCTATATGAGCCCGACACTCCGACACTCGTCTTGCTTCCTGCTGCTCTGCGCTTTCAAAAATCTGCCACGAAGCACACCCTCCCAATACGCCAAGCATTGCCAGCATCATTATTGTTTTATGCATATTTTTCTCCTTTTGTTACCATACAGCCTAATAACGGCCTGAGAAGTCAAGTAATATCAGTATAAAAACAGCCGCCGACAACGGTTTGTCATTTTCTCAAGGGGACATAAAAAAGGCGACATCACCTTGAGGGTCTCGAAACGCTCAAAATGAAAATCGCCTCCATACCCTTTCGGGTATGGTAAAAAGCGACTTCATTTCTGGCTTCGAGACCGGCCGCCTACGCGGCCCGTGCCGTTTCTTCCAAACGGCTCCAAAAACAAGTCTTAAAACTTAAATTTTATATGCAGTTATATTTTGTTCTTTTATTAGCTCCTATTAGGTTTATTGTAGCAAGATTCTGCATAAATTAAAATTCCTATCGACTTAATGATCTAAAACACTGTTACTCTATATTAATTTCCCTGTTATAATCTTAGGGAATTTTCGTAGTGTTAATAGGTATGGCACTATACAATGCTGAGCCCCTTTCCTTAGTCAAGGTTTCAAAACGACAAAATTCCCTGTATTTTGCCTGTAAATAAGGAAAATTGAGAGAATGAAACAGTTCTGACTCCCAAACAAAACGGTCAGTGTGCGAAAGGATACTCAATACCTAAGGGAAACCGCGGTTAAACCGCAGTATATCTACGTGTCTATCCTTACATGCGTAAAAACATACAAATCAGCGAAAAGATAGATAAAACTTGCTATCTTCTTCTCGGAAAAAGGCCGCATTAAGAAAATAATATGAAAGTTCGACGAACAAAGATATGAAAGAGAGAAAATTGGTAGATAGATGGCCTTTTCAAAAATGTATTTTATCGTCGGAAAATGGATAGCATATAAGGGGCTCCCCAGCGCCTTCACCCCATTTATTTTCCCGTCGAAGTTAAGACGGGAATTTTTAATTGTATTTTGGTGCATTTATCCCCGACTCTCGTCGGGGATTTGTTGTTTATCAGCTGCTAATACAGAAAAGATAGATTCTTGGTGCAACTCCAAAAGATAGAAAAAAGGGCTATTTTAGGCTTTTTGTATCTTTTTGCCCCAAAATTTAAATTTTAGAATTTAATTTTTGTTATTATTACTAATATGCAGATACTTAAATCTATCTTTTGTACTTGGAAAGGCTGGGGCGAGCTTATTATTCCCGCTATTGGTGCCATTGTTATTCCTCTCCTTATTGTGTGGTTAACTTGGTATTTTGGCTCCTCGAGAGCAGAAAGAATTGCTGAAAAACAACAGAATGAAAGTAAATTAATTTATCTGCGCTCTCTGTTAATTTATGCGATAAAAGACTTCTTGATGTTCCGCAATAATATCATGGCAAAAAGAAAATATCTTCATAATTATGCCAATCTCACTAGCAAAGGGAAAAAACATCTTTTTGCCGTAGTTGCCTTTTATGATATTTATTCTCAGTTTGAACCACAAGACTACGCAATATTAAGTGAACACCGTCATAGTTTTATTGTCAACATCTTGCAAGCAAAAACCTATATACTCCATGTGTATGCAAAACTGAATTTATTCAATGAAAGTTTGAAAGAAGGCCCTAAGAATTTACAAGGTCTATTGGCAACTTTGCCCGATAACTTGCGGAACTTACAGATAGATATTGACGCCGCTATCAGAAGTATGCTGGCAGTATTAGAAGATATTGAATTTTTAGAAAAATGTTTAAAATTAAAACTTATTCAATTAGAACTGGAAGATTTTGAAAAAGAAGAACTAAAACAGGCGCTGGAAGAATCAAAATTATTTTCTATTCCACCAGCTAAGATTGTTGAGAAGACTTCAAAGCAGCGTTAAAATCTGACTCACTCTTGCACTGCTTAGTCCAAGGGCTTGCGCGCATTCTTTCTGGCTTAAGTTATTTACCCGCATATATTCACGTATCTGCAGGGCAAGGGCTTTGTAGTAGGTAGCCTTATCAGCTTTTAAGTGTTGGATTTCTTTGTAGGCTTGGCGTTCTTTTTTCGGTATTCCACCCGGGTGTGGTTTCACAGCGGCGCGAAAACCAAATTGCACCCCGTTTTTCAAACTTACCTCAATATAGCTTTCTTTGTATTCGTAAGTAATCCTAGATACAATTTTCATTAATTCTTCGGTTTGTTTATCTATATTCAATTGATTAAAATCGTTTTTATTTAATAACCCGCGTTCCACCCTAGCGCATAGGTTGCTTATTATCCACGGTTTGCGTGAGCAGAGAAACATCAAACGGCAAATTGGGTGTTCCTACCCGCTCCCAAAGACCCATAAATATGGGGCATAACGACCGGCAAGGGTTGCACGTCTATTTTTGCTGGTTTAACCGTTTTTCAAAGTCGGCAACTGTAAGGGGTTTGGCAAAGAGGTAGCCTTGCGCCAAGTTACAGCCGATGGCTTGCAAAAAGTCCGCCTGCTCGCGGGTTTCCACGCCTTCGGCCACGATTTTAATATCCAAGGTTTTAATCATCGCCACCGCCCCTTCAATCACTTTTTGGGCGTGCGGGTTATGTTCAAAACCGCGCAAAAATTCCTTATCCAGTTTAATGCTGTCAAACTGCAATTCTTTCAGCACATTTAAGGAAGAATACCCGGATCCAAAATCGTCCATCGCCACGGAAAAGCCGTTGCCGTGCAGTTGGCGGATGATGTTTTGTGCGTGGTCCAAATTGTTAAAAATCACGCTTTCCGTCAGTTCCACCTCTATCAGTTCGTGCGGAACGCCGTACTTGTTTACTAGGCGCAGCATTTGGGGAATATAGCGGGAGTCGTTTAGGTGCAAACGGGAAAAATTGACGGCTATCGGCACCTGTTTAAGGCCCTTAATCTTCCACGCCGCCAGCAAGCGGGCCACTTCTTCCAAGATAAACATATCCAGGCGCAATATAAAACCGTTTTTCTCAAAAATCGGGATAAAATCATCCGGGCGGACAATTTTTCCGCCTGCGCTCTTCCAGCGGACTAATGCTTCCGCCCCGCGTATTTCCCCGGTAGCAAAATCGCACTTGGGCTGTAAATAAACGGCAAAATCCCCGTGGTTAAGGGCCGCTTCCATCGTGTTTTCAATCTGCTTTTCCGCCACAATGCGGTTGCGGTCGGCTTCGTCGTAAAATTCGCACTTGTCAAAGGACATTTTTTTGGCCTTTTCCAACGCCAAATGCGCACGGTCCAACATAATATAAAAGGGGATGTCCTCCTTGATTTCATACACGCCAAACGCAATATCAATCATCAGACAAGAATCTTCCACCGTGCAATCGCGGCGCAACTGCGTATTGAGCGTATTTAGCCGCGCCAAAAAAGAACGGCGGTCCGTGTATTTTAACAGCAGGATAAAATTGTCGGCTGACAGACGGCAGAAGCACTCCTCGGGCGATACATTTTCGCGCAGGACCTGTGCAATGCGCTGCAATACTTGGTTGCCGCGTTCGTAGCCGTGCAAATCGTTAATGACCTTAAATTTATTAATGTCAAAAATGACTAACGCCGCTTGCCCGTGCAATTCAGCCAGTTTTTGCGGGAACATTTCGCACATACGGTTGAAGTTGTCGGCGCCCGTCAAATTATCCACAAACGCCGTGGTAAACAACTGGCGGTTGCTGTATGCGCGCATATGCAAAATATAAAAGATAAGGGAAAAGAAAATCGCAAAGACGGACGCAAACAAAAGAAGCGATAATACCGCCAAATGCTGGGCGCGTTCCTCTACAAATTGCGTAGGCAAGGAGGATACCATATACCACCCGTTACGCTCCAAGGGGATGAAATACAAAAACCGCGTACTGCCATCCAACGAAGCGCTTACCAGCGCGCTTTTCCCGTTTTGCACCGCACGGCGCAAATCCGCAGGCAGGGCGGAATTATCCGTATCCGCCGCGGCGGTTTTGTCTAATTGGGTAAAAATATTGCTGAACCCTACTTTACGCGGAGAGAGCACCAAATTACCGTTGCGCTCCACAATCATAGACGACCCCTTGTCCCCCATAGCAGACAAGGTAAGAAGCGGCCGGTAGCGGCTGGGATTTTGCAAGGCAAATAGCGTGCCCAGCGGGCGGCCGTTTTTATAAAGGGCAACGGACTGTACCAATACATCCGTGCCGTCTAACGGGTCCGCCTGGCGGACGGAGAGGTATTTGCCCTGCTCCAAGGTGCGCGCGGAAATATCCGCCACAAAGGCGGCGGTAAAGTTGCGCGGAGAGGACAAATAAAGTTTTTTATCCGGGGTAATTACGCCCAAAAGTTTAAAATAGTTATGGTTGGTTTGGCGTTTTAAAAAATCGGACAAGTGCGAGGAATCCGCCCACGGGTAAGCATCCTGCACCGTCAGGGCTAAGGACGCTAACACCTGTTCATCCGTTTGAATTACGCGGTCAAAGTCGCTCGCGGCTTCTTTACCGGCTGCGGCTACATTTAGTTTCACATCTGCGGCCAAAATTTCGCTTACTTGCTGCCAATAAAACACCACGCCCGCCGCTATCACTCCGGCGGCGGCCAAAAACAGCAAAATAAAAAACCGAAACGAAATCTTTTTAATACCGTCCTCCCGCGGGTCAAAACCCGCATAATTTATTATATCAATTCTACGGAATTTTACCGGGATAAATCTGCACGTTTTTTAGGCTAAAAAATACTATAATCTCTGTATGAAAATAGCGTTAATCGTTCCCGCCTATAACGAACAAGAAGCCCTGCCCGTTTTTTGGCAGGCTGTGGAACCCGTTTTGCAGCAGGAAAACGGCTTTCAATTTGAATATATTTTTGTAAATGATGGCAGTAAAGACGGCACCTTTGCCTATTTAAAAAATTTGGCCAACCACAATAAACGCGTAAAGATAATATCCCTTTCGCGCAATTTTGGCAAAGAGGCCGCGCTGACCGCCGGGCTGGCCGAAGCCACCCAGGCGGATGCGGTTATTGTAATGGATGCGGACTTACAGGACCCGCCGGAACTTATCCCCGCGTTTTTGGAAAAATTTAAGGAAGGCTACGAAGTAGTCTATGGTACGCGCCAAAACCGTCAAACGGACTCTTGGTTAAAGCGTATGAGCGCGAAGGGTTTTTATAAGTTCTACAATTTTATTTCCACCCGCCCAATGCCCGAAAACGCCGGGGACTGCCGCCTTATCAGCCAGCGCGTTTTGCAGGCTTTGCTCACCTTGCCGGAGCGGGAGCGTTTTATGAAGGGGCTCTTTAACTGGGTGGGCTTTAAGGCGGCTTCCGTCCCCTTTGTGCGCCAAGCACGCCAAGCAGGGCAGACCAAGTGGAACTATTGGTGGCTGTGGAACTTTGCGCTGGAAGGCTTAACAGCTTCCACTACGCTTCCTTTGCGGCTGTGGACGTATTTCGGCTTTTCGGTTTCGCTCTTTGCGTTTTTATATGCGCTGTGGGTGGCCGCCAAAAAAATCTTCTTTGGAAACCCGGTCAGCGGGTATTCCTCTTTAATGGTAGCCATTTTGTTTTTTAGCGGCGTGCAACTTATTTCCTTGGGAGTCATTGGCGAATATTTGGGCCGTACCTTTATGGAAGTAAAGCAACGCCCCCTGTATATAATAGACGAAAAAATTAACTGCCATTAAATGCAAAAAGCCACCCTATAACAAGGTGGCTTTTTGTTGCGGAATAAATCCGTTTACGAGTGGGCTTCTTTGGCAGAAGCGGCGGTTTCCTGCTGGCGGAAGAACCCCAAGGTTTGCTGGGAATAGGCAAAGAACGGATAAAAATCATTTTCCGGTTTGCGCAATTCCGCTTCCGCAATTTCTATGTGAAAAAGTTTCTTTTTAGACACCGCAAATAACCGCACCATAGCGGGCGAAGACGGCGCGGGCATTTCGCTCCCTACGGGCAAGGCCGTCATTTTACCCGTTAATTTGCTGGCGTGGGCCAACATCCGCGCGGCTGCTTCTTGCAGGGCTTCGTGCCCGTGCCCGCCGATTACGCCGCCCAAACCGCTTTTGCTGTTATTTTCAAAATACAAACTGCTGTCGCCCAGCGAATTGGTCGCCAAGAACAAATGTTTGGTTTCCGCTCCGTCCAAAAACGCCATTTCAATCCCGGCGACGGAAATTTCATCCGGGCCGATTTCAATCACGCCCTTACGGTTTTCCAAATTTTTTACGTCCAACCAAAAATTCCGCATATTGATATAGGCTTGTTTCATATACTCCCCCTTTCTTTCCTATATACTATATCATTTTGCGCCGTCTTCTGCGCCCAAAAGAGGGTTAGACGGCACGGCGTTTTTTGGGTATAATAAAAGAAAAGTCTTGGAGGTATATTTTATGGCTCAAAAAGGACGTGCAATTATTTTGATGATGGACTCTTTCGGCATTGGCGGAGCGGAAGACGCCGCCAAGTTCGGCGACAGCGGCGCCGATACATTAGGCCACATTGCCGCCGCACAAGGCGGTTTAAAAGTACCCAATTTGGCAAAACTCGGCTTGTTAAAAGCGGCCGAAGCCTCCACGGGCCGCGCACCGCAAGCGGGCGCGCAGGACGGGGCAAAAGTTGATTTACCCTCCAAATACGGTTTTATGCGGGAAATCAGCCACGGCAAGGACACCTCTTCCGGCCATTGGGAAATGGCGGGTTCGCCCGTACAGTTTGAGTGGGGTTATTTCAAGCCGGATTATCCCTCCTTCCCCGCCGAACTTATCAAAAAGATTTGCGACGAAGCGGGCCTGCCCGGCATTTTGGGCGACAAGGCCGCGAGCGGCACCGTGATTATTGACGAACTGGGCGAAGAGCATATCAAAACGGGCAAACCCATTTGCTACACGTCCGCCGACAGCGTATTCCAAATCGCCGCGCACGAAAAACACTTCGGCTTGGACCGCTTATACAAACTGTGCGAAATTGCCTTTAAGCACATGGCGCCGTACAACATCGCGCGCGTGATTGCCCGTCCGTTTGAGGGTGAAAAGAAGGGCGAATTTAAACGCACCAAAAACCGCCACGACTATTCCGTCAAACCGCCTATGACCACGGTGTTAGACGAAATTAAAAACGCGGGCGGTGCGGTGATTTCCGTAGGCAAGATTTCGGATATTTTCGCCAAGCAGGGCATTACCCGCGCGGTAAAGGCCGCCGGGCTGGAAGAACTTTGGAACGTAACCTTGGAAGAAGCCAAAAACGCGCCCGATTTCAGCCTGACGTTTACCAACTTTGTGGATTTTGATATGACTTGGGGCCACCGCCGCGATGTAGCCGGCTATGCGGGCGGTTTGGAATATTTTGACAAACGTCTGCCCGAACTGGCCGCGCAAATGAAGGAAGGCGACATTGCCTTTATCACCGCCGACCACGGGTGCGACCCCACCTACAAGGGAACCGACCACACGCGCGAACACGTCCCGGTGATTATGTTCGGGCCCAATGTAAAACCGGCCTTCCTAGGTGGGCGCGACACTTACGCAGACCTCGGACAAACAATAGCGGACTACTTTAAACTGCCGTCCCTTAAATTTGGCAAGAGTTTCTTAAACGATTAACTAAAAAGCCCCGGGCAAAAACCCCGGGGCTTTTTTGCATATCAAAAGGCACTAGCGCAAGTTTTCCACTTCGTTCATCCATACCTCTGCGCTCGCGTCGCTGGGCATACGCCAATCCCCGCGCGGAGAAAGCGCCACCGAGCCCACTTTGGGGCCGTCAGGCAGGCAGGAGCGTTTAAATTGCTGGGCAAAGAAGCGGCGGAAGAAGACTTTGAGCCATTTCTTTATAGTTGCCGAGTCAAATTTTTTGGCAAAGGCCTGCTGGGCCAAAAAGTAGATCTTGGCGGGTGAAAACCCGTAGCGCAAGAAATAAAACAGAAAGAAATCGTGCAACTCGTACGGTCCCACCAAATCTTCCGTCTTCTGTGCAATTTTGCCCTGCCCGTCGGCTGGCAACAGTTCGGGGCTAATAGGCGTAGCCGCAATATCCTGCAAAACCGCCTGTGTTTGTTTGTCCGTTTCGTGCTGGGCAGCCCATACCACCAGCGAGCGCACCAAGGTTTTAGGCACCCCCGCATTGACCCCATACATAGACATATGGTCGCCGTTATAAGTGGCCCACCCGAGCGCCAGTTCAGACAAATCACCCGTACCGATTACCATACCGCCCGTTTGATTGGCGATATCCATTAAAATTTGGGTGCGTTCGCGCGCTTGGGTATTTTCGTAGGTAACGTCCTTTACCTTAGCGTCGTGGCCGATGTCGGCGAAGTGTTGTTCGCACGCTTTTTTAATGCTTACCTCTCTTTGGGTAATGCCTAAACTCTTCATCAGCGTAAGCGCGTTTTGGTAGGTTCTGTCCGTCGTGCCGAAGCCCGGCATTGTTACGCCGATAATTCCCGTACGGGGCAGGCCGAGTTTATCAAAGGTTTTAGCGCACACCAACAGGGCCAAGGTGGAGTCCAACCCGCCGGAAATGCCAAGTACCGCCGTTTGGGCGTGCGCATTTTTAATACGCGTCGCCAGCCCCATTACCTGGATATTAAAAATTTCCTGGCAGTTTTCGTCTAATCGGCTTCCGCGTGGCACAAAGGGCGTAGGCGATACAAACCGCTCCAAATGCGTAATGGGCAGCGCAGGCTGGCCGGATTCAATCACGTCATAAGGGTCCGCCGTTTCGTAGGCGCTGTCCGTGCGAAAGGTAGTGTTTATCAACCGTTCAGCGCGTAAACGCTCTACGTCAATTTCAGCCGACACGAGTTGCGCCTCTGTGGAAAACCGCTCCGAAAACGCCAGCGGGGTGCCGTTTTCGTAAATAAGGGCATTGGAGCCGAAGACTACATCGGTCGTGGATTCGCCGAACCCGCAAGAGGCATACACATACCCACATAAACAACGCGCCGATTGTTGTCCGACCAGTTCGCGCACATAGGCGTGTTTACCCGTTAAAGCGTTGCTGGCGGATAAATTGAAAATCACATCCGCCCCCTGCAAGGCTAAACGGGAGGAAGGCGGAATTACAGCCCATAAATCCTCGCAAATTTCCACGCCGAATTTCATCCCGCCCGCTTCAAACAATAAATCCGTTCCCGCCGGCACAGGCATCCCGCAAAGGGTTACTTCGTTTCCGCCCCACTCCAAGGCGGAAGTAAACCAGCGCTGTTCGTAAAATTCTTTATAATTGGGCAAATAGGTTTTCGGCACTACGCCCAAAATTTCACCGCGGTAGCACACCACCGCCGCATTTAATAAAAGGTTATCCGCTTGGACGGGCATCCCCACCATAAAAATAATATCAAGCCCTTCCGTACGGCGTAAAAGCGCCCCCAGCACCCGCTCGGCGGCCTGCGCCAAAAGCGGCTTTAAAAACAAATCCCCACAGGTGTATCCCGTTACGCATAATTCAGGCAACGCCAGCACGCGCACGCCCTGTTGGGCGGCTTCGTTAATCAAATGTTCCAGTTGCGCGGCGTTATAGGCCGTATCGGCTACTTTTACAAGCGGCACGCCCGCCGCTACTTTTACAAAACCAAAATGGCTCATAGGGTAAAGTCTCCTTGTGGGGTATCTAGTTTTATTTTATCAATTATAAAGGCCGGGCGCTTATGGCACCCGGCCTTTAATGTATATTCGCAAGCATTTATTGGATAGAAACCACTTCGTACCCGGCGTCTTGCACTACTTTTTTGAGGGCTTCCTCGTCCAATGCGCTGGCCGATTCCACCACCGCCATTTTTTTGCCCAAGTTTACGCGGGCTTCCACACCCGGAAGCGCGTTTAAGGCACGTTCTACGCGCGCGGCACAATGGCCGCAAACCATCCCTTCAATAATTAATGTTTTACGCATACGGTTTTCCCCTTTCGTCTGTTTAGTTTTTATCTCTGTCGGTTTAAAAAAGCGCAGTCTTAGCGCGTTTGACACCACACACACCGAACTGAAACTCATCGCCGCCGCGGCTACCATCGGGTTTAGTTTCCACCCCAGCGGCCCGTACAACACACCCGCCGCCAGCGGAATCCCCAACACGTTATAAAAGAACGCCCAAAACAGGTTTTCCTTTATGTTTTTGATGACCGCACGGCTTAATTCCAAGGCAGTCGCCACGCCTGTGAGGTTACCCTTTAATAGTACCATATCGGCCGACTCCACCGCCTCATCCGTCCCCGTGCCAAACGAAATACCCACATCGGCCCGCACCAAGGCCGGGGCGTCGTTCACGCCGTCGCCCACCATTGCGACCACTTCGCCCGCTTCCTGCAAACGACGGATGACGGACTCCTTGTCCTGCGGCATTACGCCCGCAATAACGGTTTCAATGCCCGTTTGGCGGGCCACTTCGCGCGCGGTTAATTCGTTATCGCCCGTTAAAAGCACGGCTTTAAGCCCCTTTTGCTTTAACTGCGCCACCGTTTCCGCCGCCGTGGGTTTTAGCGTGTCCGAATACAACACCGCCCCCAAATACTGCTGCCCGCGCGCAAAAAAGATTGGCGTTTTGCCGCCCTGTGCGGCTTTGGCGGAGAGTTTATCCCCGTTAGGGACTTGTATGCCGCAAGCATTGAGCCACTTTAAATTGCCCCCGCGCACAATTTCGCCAGACACCCGGGCCGATACGCCGCACCCCGGCTCCAAGGTAAAATCTTCCCCCTGCAAAAGCGCAATTTTTCCCTGTTGGGCGTATTCCACCAACGCCCGCGCAAACGGATGCTGGGAATATTGTTCCAGCGTGGCGGCTTGGCTGATTAAATCCGCCTCCCTAACGCCTGCGCCGGGCTCTACCCCGGCCACCTGCATTTGCCCCGTGGTAACCGTGCCCGTTTTATCCAGCACAACCGTAGTAACTTTATGCGCACGCTCCAACACCGCCGCACTTTTGACCAAAATTCCGTTGCGCGCCGCCGTGCCTGTGCCCACCATAATAGCCGTAGGCGTGGCAAGTCCCAGCGCACACGGGCAGGAAATAACCAGTACCGAAATGGCCGCAGACAACGCAAATGACACGCCCGCCCCCGTAAATAACCACACGCCAAAGGTAAGCAAGGCTATCCCCAATACGGCCGGAACAAACACCGCGCTCACGCGGTCGGCCAAGCGCGAAATAGGGGCCTTACTGCCCGAGGCCGCTTCCACCAAGGTAATAATTTGTGAAAGCGTGGTATCCTTGCCCGTGCGGAGTACGCGCACCTGCAAATAGCCGCTTGTTAAAAGCGTTCCGGCGGAAACAATCTGCCCCAGCGTTTTATCCTGCGGCACACTCTCGCCCGTAAGAGCAGACTCATCCACCGCACCGCCACCTTGGGTAATTTCGCCGTCTGCGCCAATCCGCTCGCCCGTGCGGACCACCAATATATCCCCCGGGATAATGCCCTCTACGGGGATTTGTACCTCTTTTCCACGGCGAAGCACCGTTGCTTGGCCGGGTAACAGCCGCACCAAGGCGGAAATAGCGTCGGACGTTTTGACCTTGGCACGCGCTTCTAACCATTTACCCAAAGTAACCAAGGTTAAAATCATTGCGGCGGACTCAAAATACAAATTGCCTGATGCATCAAAGGCGGCGGTCCAATCACCAGGTTGCATTAAATACAACACCTTAAAAAGCGTCCACACCCCGCTGATAACTGCCGCGCCGGAACCGAGCGCCACCAAACTATCCATATTGGGCGCACCTAAAAAGAGTTGTTTTAACCCGCGCGTAAAAAATTTGCGGTTTAAAAACAGCACCGGCAGCACCAGTAAAAATTGCACAAAAACAAAAATACCCGGATTATGCGTAATAACATCCGGCAACAAGCCCCCCGCCATATGCCCCATAGAAACATACATTAGGGGCGCCAAAAATACGAGCGAAAGCAAAAAGCGCGCCTTTAAAGCGGAGGCCTGTTCCTGCGCCAAAGCCTGCGGCGTGGAATCCGCCTTTTTTTCGCTAAGCACATCGTACCCCGCCTGACGGACGGCGGATACAATTTCCGCCGGGCCTAATTTATTTTCGTCGTAATCCACATACAAGGTATTTTGCAACAAATTTACAACCGCCGAGTGAACCCCGGGCACGCGTGAGACGGCCTTTTCCACGTGTGCTTGGCAGGCGGAGCAGGTCATCCCTGAAACTAAAAATGTCTTCTTCATCTATAACCCCCTGTTAATAAGAATAAACCCTGCGGGGCAAATTGTCAAGGCGGCAAGCGGAGTAGTTGCCTTTGCCCCCCTGCTTTTTTTGCTACACTATATATGAAGTATGACGATACTTATTATTATTTTAATGCTTATTTTAAACGCCTTGCTGGCCGCTTACGAAATGGCCCTGGCGTCTGTTTCGCGCACGAAACTTTCCATTTTGGCGCAGGAAAAACGCTCCGGTGCGGAACAAGCCCTGTTTATGAAGGACCATATGGAGGGCAGTTTGGCCGTGGTGCAAATCGGCATTACGCTGGTAGGCGCGGTGGCCGCCGCTACGGGCGGTGCCGGAGCGGGCGAAATCTTTTCCCCCTTTTTGCAGGATTGGTTTGACCTGCCCAAGCGGCTGGCCGATGCGCTGGCCGTAGCGTTTGTGGTGGTGCCGCTTAGTTTTATTACCATTATTTTCGGCGAACTAACCCCCAAAACTTTTGCTATTAAAAATAAAGAATTTGTGGTGTTAAAATGTTCCCCGGTAATGCGCGTACTTTATACAATTCTCTCGCCCATTGTGCATATAATGGAAGCCATCGTGCGCTTTTTTACTAAAAAAACCTTTACCAAGGCGCTTGACCCCAAGGAAGCCCAAAAGGCCGCTATGGCGGACTTGCGCACGGCGGCGGCGATTGCCTCTTCTTCGCGCTTGTTTGGCAAGACGGAGGAAAAAATTGTACTGTCCAGCGCGATGTTTTGCATCCGTAAAATCCGCGAAATTCAGGTTCCTTTGAACCAAGTATATATGCTGGACGCCAACGACTCTATCGCCGACACCTTTGTTAAAGCCCATTTGGATATGCACACGCGCTTTCCGGTAAAAGAACGCCCCGACGACCCGCAAAGCATTATCGGCTACTTAAACTTTAAGGACATCTTTTTATCTACCAAAATGTCCGGCGGCGCGCCAACGAGTGCGCGCTCCATTGTCCGCCCCGTACTGCGCTTGGAAGCCGACACCATTATTTCTGCCGCGCTGGAAAAAATGATGAAGAGCAAACAGCACCTATGCCTGGTAACCGAGGGTGAAAAAATCACGGGGATTTTGACCTTGGAAGATATTTTTGAAGAAATGGTGGGCGAAATTGAAGACGAATACGATTTCTTCCCCGCCTATATAAAACCGTTCGGCAAGGCGTGGGTAGTCAGCGCCAGCGCCAAAATGGCGGACGTATTTGAGCGGCTGGATTTATCTATCCCCGCTGACGTACCGGACAATATGACAATGGAAAAATGGATTAGCGTAAAACTCGGCCGCCAGCCCACCAAAAACGAAAAAATAAAGGCGAACGGACTTTTATTGGAAACGCGCAAATTCCGCCGCCACAAACTAATGGAAGCCATTGTAAGCAAGGCCGAATAAAATATACCGCCCCGGAATTACCCGGGGCGTTCTTTATAAGATAGCGCGCTTTATTAATTCCAGCCGCAGTTGCTCCGGACTCGTAAAAAGAATTGAATCAATCCCCAAGGCCTTGGCGGCGGACACATTGTCCTTATTGTCATCCGTAAATACGCAGTTATCCGCCCGCAACTGATAGCGCGACAAAAGCCGCCTGTAAATTTCCGGCTCCGGCTTATTCATTTTTTCCTCACCAGATAACACCACACCGTCCAAGAGAGATAAAAAATCAAATTTTTTGCGCGCAATGGGAAAAGTCTCCGCCGACCAGTTGGAAAGCGCAAACACGCGGTAATTTTTACCCTTTAACTCGCGCAAAATCTGCACCGTGCCTTTAATTGGACCGCCCAACATTTCCTCCCAACGCAAAAAATACGCATCAATTTGCGGCGCATATTTAGGGTATTTGGCCTTGGCCTCGGCTATCCCCTCGGCAAACGGACGGCCGGCATCCTGCTTGGCGTTCCAATCAGGCGGGCAAACGGTGGTTAAAAACCACTCCATTTCTTCCGCGGAAGCAAAAATTTTCTTATACAAGTGGCGTGGGTTCCAATCAATCAGCACCCCGCCCAAATCAAAAATGATGTCTTTCATTTCTCCCCCTTGCTTTATTATAACTTGCCCGCAACGCCCTGTAAATACTTCTAATTAAAAACCCCGCCCGGCAAACATCCCAGGCGGGGCAAAAGTATTTTTGATACGTTTATAAAACCAAGGTATCTTCCATATCCGGCCCGGTGGAAATAAGCGCAATTTCCGGGTGCGGATACACCTCGGCAGACAGTTGTTTTAAACCGTCCAAAAAGGCCTTGGCCTCGGGCGTGAAATCCTCGTATTTTTTCACACGGTCGTTGCCGGGGAACATATCAATATGCGTAATGGCGATTTTGGTGCAGTTGTTAATCATAATCGCGCGGGAAGCGGAGCGCTTTTCAAACGCACCGATACGGCGCAGGCGTTTGCTGACGCTGCCGATTTCGTGCCCCTTGGTGTGATAAACTTCCAACTCTTTTTCATCGGTCATTTCGTGGTCCAGCGGTCCCGGGCCAACGCGGGTAATGTAGGGTTTAAAGACCACATACACATCCTTTACGCTCTTGGGGCCGAGTCCGGCTTCGCCCAAAAAGGTGCTGGCTGTGGTATCGCGCGACGTAACAAACGGATATTCCCCGTGCAGTAAGGAAAGCTTAATCCCCTGCGTGCCTTCCAGCAAAATTTCGCCGCCCTTATCCAAGCACCCGTTTAACAGTTCGGGCACGTCTTGGATGAATTCCTTTAAAAGCGGTTCGTCCTTGGCAAATTTAATATTGCGGCGCTCAATGCGGTCGCGCACCGCCTGGCCCAAACCAGTTCCCACGCTGCCGATGTGCTTCATAAAGTGAGCCGCGTTTTTCTCAGCCGCGGTCTGTTCGTCCGTAATCAGCACGGCGTACGGGTCAATAATCAGGCGGTCCTTGGTGCCGGTAAAGTTTACCTCGTCCAAGAGCCACTCGGTTTTGGTATAGGCGCCCGCGCCCAAGACGAGTTTGGTCTTGGGGTTTAAAAACCCGGACGGGATATTTTTAAGCGTGTAGGATTTGCCGTCCTTTACCACGGTATGGCCCGCATTGGGGCCGCCCACACGCACGCAATAATCGTAATTGCCTTTATAAGACAAATACGCCGAAATCTTGCCTTTTCCTTCATCTCCGGCTTGGCCGCCGCAAACAATATCAATCATATTTTCCCTCCGCCAGTTGCACGGCGAGCCCCAAATAAGTTTCCAGGGATAGTGCCAACAACCGCTGTTTGGTCGGCCCGTCAACGGCCAACCCTTCTATAAATTCTTGCCATAACGCGGGAGTCATTTTTCGCCCGCGCGTAAAATCGCGCAATGTTTCGTACGGGTTTGGATAGCCCGCCGCGCGTAAAACCGTCTGTACGCCCTCCGCCAATACTTCGGGGTGGGCGGAAAGTTCCGCCTGAGCCGCTTTGCGGTCAAACGAAATTTTGGAAAGCCCCTTGGATAGGGACAAATAAGCCGTCAGCGCGTAGCCAAACGCTACCGCCATATTACGCAAGACGGTGGAATCGGAAAGGTCCCGTTGCAAGCGGGACACGGGCAACTTGCGCGAAAAAAGTTCCAACAGCGCGTCCGCCACCTGCAAATTGCCCTCGGCGTTTTC
Organism: Candidatus Avelusimicrobium stercoris; assembly: GCF_002437085.1. Taxonomy (NCBI): domain Bacteria; kingdom Pseudomonadati; phylum Elusimicrobiota; class Elusimicrobia; order Elusimicrobiales; family Elusimicrobiaceae; genus Candidatus Avelusimicrobium; species Candidatus Avelusimicrobium stercoris. Next base: position 33,420 of record NZ_DJOA01000016.1, read on the forward strand.
AAAATCAATCGGGTTTACCTTTTGTGGCATTGTGGACGAGCCCACCTCGCCCGCCGCCGTTTTTTGGCGCACGAGCCCGGCGGAAATATACCGCCACATATCTTGGCTTAGCCCCAGCAAAATAGTATTTATCCGGCGGACGTTATCAAACAGTTCCGCATAGGTATCGCGGTTGTCCACCTGCGTAGAAATAGGGCTTAACACTATTTTTATTTTGCGCCCTTTGTTTAAAGATGTTACAAAACGGCGCGCGGCGGACGCCCAATTTACCTTGGGGAAGGCGGCTAAATGCGCATTGTAATTGCCTACGGCTCCGCCAAATTTGAGCGAGACTTTGCGCTGTTTAAGTTCCTGTAATTGGCGGCTTAAACGTGCTTCAAACACGCGGATTTCCTTGCCGAACGTCGTCGGCACGGCGGCCTGCCCGTGGGTGCGGGCAAGCAAAACGGAACGGGCTTCCTTACGGGCCAACTGGGCTAAATTCTTTTGTAAATTTTCTAGGGCAGGCAAAAGCGCCTTTTCCACCCCGTCCGCAAGCAGCATTGCATAGGCCGCGCTGTTAATGTCTTCGCTGGTCAGCGCGAAATGGAACCACTCCAAGCGGTCCTTTAACGGGGTATTTTTTAAGCGCAATTTTAAAAAGTATTCCACGGCCTTTACATCGTGCTTGGTAGCGGGAATTTTTTCATATCCGTCAAATTCCAAGGCGCGGATAATTTCCAAATCCTGCTCCGTAAGGGGCAACAAATTATTTAACAAATCCGTTTCTTGGGCAGATAAGGACGCAAAACGCTGCAATTTTAAATGGGATAAAACGGTAAACCAGTTGAGTTCCGCGCGCACGCGGGATGCAGTAAAGGCGGCTTCGCTCATTACACTTCTGAGCGCGCCCAATCTGCCGCCATAGCGGCCGTCTAACGGGCACAATGCCGGGGTCTTCATATTTATAGTTTATCAAATTTGCGCCCCCTTTTTGGCAAGTTTACAGGCGTTTTTTGGGGTTAATTGGGGCAAAAAAACTCCCCGGCGGGAAATAGCGTCGGGGAGTTTTTAAATCAAACGGCGCGGATTTTATTTTTCGCTTTGCGCCTGTTTGGCCAATTCAGCCTGTTGTTTTTTGACTAAATTTTCATACGGGCCAAAACCGTCCTTTACGTTCCAACCGCCACCCAAGGCCTTGGACAAATTGACCACCGCGGACAATTCGTCGTTGCGGGCGGAGGCCAAATTCATTTCAGCCGACAGCAGGTTTTCCTCTACGTTAAGCAAATCGGTTACGCCGATAAGCCCCGCATCTTCCTGTTTCTTCGTCAGGTCGTAACTGCGGCGCATCGCCTCGGTTTGCTGTTTGTACGAGTCAAAGATATCGCGGTTAATACGGTTGGCGGATAAAGCGTCCAACGCTTCCTTAAAAGCGCCCTGCACCGTTTTTTCGTAAGTGGCCAGCATTTCGCGGTAAGTGGCTTCGGCCTGTTTGTTTTGGGCGCGGATTTTGCCACCCTCAAAAATAGGCGCAAGTACCTGCCCGCCGATCGCCCACACGCCAGCGGAACCCGTGAACAAATTGTTAAGCGCCCCGCTTGCATACCCGGCGGAGGCCGTCAGCGGGATGCTGGGGAAATAAGACGCGCGCGCCGCACCGATATTGGCGTTGGCGGCAATCAAATTCCCTTCGGCAGCGCGTACATCCGGGCGGCGGGCCAACAAGTCAGAGGGCAAGCCTTCCGGCACATTGGGGATTAACGTAATATCCGCTAAATTCTTGCCGCGGGGCGTATTGTTTTCCACCATTTCGCGCGGAGATTTGCCCAACAGCACGGACAGCGCCGTTTCCGTCTGCGCAATTTTCAAGCGCAACTGCTGTTCCTGCGCCTGGACGTTAGCCATATTAGCTTCCACGCGTTTTAAATCCACCTCAGTACTGTAACCATTTTTATAACGGCTGGTGTAAATGCGGACGTTTTCTTGGCGCGCCTTTAAGGTGCGTTGGGCGATTAATAATTGCTCATCCAAAGTGCGCAAGGCAAAGTAGTTTTTGGCTACATCGGCAGTTAAGGTCAGGCGGACCGTATCGCGGGAGGCCTCGCTCGCCAACAGTTTGGCGCGGGCCACTTCGCTCAAACGGCGGTATTTGCCCCACAAATCCAGTTCAAAGGATACCGACACATTAGCCGTGCTTTGGGATTCGCCGGAACCCAACTTATTTCCGGCGCGGCCGGACTGGCCCGCCGCAGACAAACTGGGCAACTGGTCCGCCGTAGCGATACCCACCGCCGCGCGGGCTTCGTCCACGCGGGCTACCGCCGCCTGCAAATCTTTATTGTAAGCCAAGGCAGTATCTTCCAGTTCGTTTAACGTGGTATCCTCAAACACTTCCCACCATTTGGCATTGGTGAAAATACTGAAATTATCAGCCGCTTCGCCCATAGGCAAATCCAAGTCCGGCTGTTTATAGTTGGGGCCCATTAAACACCCGGCCAAAAGCAAGGCCGAGGCCAACGCCGCCCCTATGCGTTTATAGTTCATAAATTCTCCTTTTTCGTTTCTTCCACGTGGTCCACCACCACACCGATTTGTTCCGGCTCCTTCTTCCACCCCGAGAACAGGCAGAAGAAGAGCGGAATAAACATCGGCGCGATAGCCGTAGCGGCCAACATACCAAAGACCACGGCCGTACCGATAGAGTGGCGGCTGGCCGCACCCGCACCCGTGCTGACAGCGAGCGGCACGCACCCTAAAATGAACGCCAAGGACGTCATTACAATCGGGCGGAAGCGCAGTTCGGCCGCTTGCACGGCGGCTTTGGCCGTTTCCATACCTTGGTCCTTTAACATTACGGCAAACTCTACAATCAAAATAGCGTTTTTAGCCGCCAAACCGACCAAGGCCACCAACGCAATTTGGAAGTAAATATCGTTGGAAAGACCGCGCGCCCAAGTACCCGCCAAGGCGCCGAAGATAGCAAACGGCACCGCCATCAATACGGCAACCGGCAGGCTCCATTTTTCATACTGGGCCGCCAAAATCAGGAACACCACCAACATACCCAGCATAAGGGCCGTGGCAGAGGAACTGCCCGAAATGGTTTCCTGATAGGTAGTACCCGTCCAAGCGAGCGTAAAGTTGGAATCCAACACCTCTTTGGCGGTTTCTTCCATTGCGCGGATAGCGTCGCCGGAACTGTAACCCGAGGCAGGATTCGCCATTACCTTGGCCGCCGGGAACACGTTAAAGCGTTCCACCATATCCGCACCCAAAGAAGGCGTAAGCGTAATCAGCGCCGAGAGCGGCACCATTGCGCCCGAATTGGAGCGCACATATACGCCCGCAATTTGTTCGGGGCGGGCACGGTACGAGCCGTCGGCCTGCATCATTACTTTAAAACTGCGGCCCGAATAGGTAAAGTCGTTTACATACGTCGTACCGAAAGTACCCTGCAAAGTAGCATACAAGGACGAAAGCGGTACACCCATTGCCTGCGCCTTGATTTCATCCACCGTCATAGAATACTGCGGCACGGCGGCGGAGAAGGTGGTACTAACGCTGGAAAGTTCAGGCCGTTTTTGTGCAGCGGCAATAAACTTTTGGGTTTGGGCTTCCAGGTCCCGGCTATCACCAGAGCCGCGGTTTTGGATATACCCTTCCAAACCGCCCGTGGTGCTCATACCCATAATGGGCGGCGGGTTAAAGGGCATTACCACCGCGCCCGGAATCGTGTTCTTGGCCTGCATATAGAGCGCACCCACCAAGCCCGCAGAAGACAGAGCCTTGGTCTTACGTTCTTCCCACGGTTTTAATTTGATAAACGAAGCAATACCGCTGCTCTTCATCGTACTGCTTAACATATCAAAGCCCGCGAACGTCAGTTCATCGGACACGCTGGGCTGGGCCAAAATTAATTTTTCCAGTTCCTTGGCTACTTTATCGCTGCTGGCCAAAGAGGACGCCGGGTCCAACTGGGTGGACACCATAATCATACCTTGGTCTTCATCGGGCAGTAAACTGCTGGGCACAATTTTAAACATCGCCCACGCGCCCAAGAAGAAGAGCGCAACCACCACCGCCGAAACCGACAGGCGGCGGATAAAGTAAGATACCCAAGTACCGTATTTTTTAGTCAATTTGCCAAAGAATTGGTCAAATTTATAGAAAAATCCACTGGTCGGCTTTTCCTGTTTTTTCAGTAACAGCGCGCATAACGCAGGCGTTAAGGTCAGCGCCACCAAGCCGGAAATAACCACGGACACGGCAATCGTAATAGCAAACTGCTGGTACATCACACCCGTCAGCCCGCCCATAAACGCCACCGGCACGAACACGGAGCACAGCACCAGTACAATCGCCACCACCGGGCCGGACACTTCGTCCATAGCCTTAATGGTGGCTTCTTTTACGGGGAGGTCTTCCTCGTCCATAATACGTTCCACGTTTTCAATTACCACGATAGCGTCGTCCACTACCATACCGATAGCCAGTACGAGGCCGAAGAGCGTAAGCGTATTAATGGAGAAGCCAAAGAGTTTCATCCCGGCAAACGCGCCGATAATGGACACCGGCACCGCCAAGCACGGAATTAATGTGGCGCGCCAGTCCTTTAAGAACAGATAAACGACCAAGAACACCAAAATCATTGCTTCAATTAAGGTATGGATTACTTCTTTAATAGACGCTTTTACGAACAAGGTGGTATCGTAAGCGACTTTGTATTCCATATCCAAATCGGGCGGGAAATTGGCGGCCAATTCCTGCATACGTTTTTCTACGGCTTGCGCGGTAGATACGGCGTTAGCGCCCGGGGAGAGATACACCCCAATCGGCACTGCCGGCTTACCGTTATAGTTACCGTTAAACTCATACGTCTGGCTGCCGAGTTCCACGGTGGCAACGTCCTTCAAGCGCAGGGAAGTGCCGTCTTTGTTCGCGCGTAAAATAATGTCTTCAAACTGTTTGGGATCGGTCAAGCGGCCGGGCGCAATAATGGAATACGCGCGGTCCACCGCCACCGGGAGCGGCGGCTGGCCGATTTTACCCGCCGCGCGCTGGACGTTCTGCGCCTGTATAGCCGAGGCCACATCACTCACAGACAGCCCGCGTTGGGACAGCACATCCGGCTTAATCCAAATGCGGATAGAATAGTCGTTGGCGGACATTACCTGCGCGTCGCCCACGCCTTCAATACGTTTTAAATCATCTACAATGTTTAAAAGCGCATAGTTCCCCACCGTCGTAGTATCGGAACGACCGTTAGGGGAATAAAGCGCGATTAACTGCAAAATGGCGGAGGATTTTTTATTGACCTGAATACCATAGCGGCGCACGTCTTCGGGCAAGGTGGCCGTAGCCCCCTGCACGCGGTTGTTGACGTTAATCATCGCCTGGTCCGGGTCGGTGCCTACTTTAAAGGACACCGTCAGTTTCATATCCCCGTTGGAGGAGGAAGTGGAGTTCATATACAGCATATCTTCCACCCCGTTTACCTGCTGTTCCAGCGGAGCGGCCACCGTATTGGCAATTACCTCCGGGCTGGCGCCCGGATAACTGGCCGACACCTGCACGGTGGGCGGCGTCAAATCCGGGTATTGCTCAATAGGCAACATCGTGATAGACACGATACCCGCCAAGGAAATTAACAGCGAAATAACCGTAGAAAAAATAGGACGGTTAATAAAAAATTTAGAGAACATAATTATTTCCCCGTCTGCGCGTTATCCGCGGCCGCTGCTTCTTTGGCTTGGGCCGCATCCTGCGGCAAGGCCTGTTCGTCCGGCGATTCGGCAGATTCAATGGCTTCTTCCAATTTGGCTACATCGCCCTCAGTCGCCGCCGGGACCGCGGTCTCTTCGGCTTTGGGCATAAAGGTTTGCATTTTGGCAGTAACTTCCATACCCGGGCGCAAGCGGATAAGTCCGTCCGACACCACCTTTTCGCCCGCCTTTAAGCCGTCGCTGACGATATACATATCGTCCTGCATTTCCGCCTGAATCGGGCGCGCCACAATCATATTGTTCCCGTCAATTACATACGCAATTTTGCCCTGCGCGCTGTTAAGCACCGCGGAGGACGGAATCAAAATAGCGTTTTTGTAAATAGCGCCCACCAAGCGCACGCGCACAAACTGGCCGGGCATTAAGGCACGGCTCTTTTTGGGATTGGCAAATTCGGCCTTAATCGCCAAACTGGATGTTTGGGTGTTTTCCGAACTGTCAAAGAAAACGATTTTACCCTTTTCGGAATACAAACTACCGTTGGGCAAAACGGCTTCCACATACACGGGAGCCTGGGAAGCGGTCAACTTGCGGTATTCCTCGGGTTTTAACAGTTGTTTATCATCGCTGCCCAACACGATTTGGCCCGACATAAAACCGGCGGCCAATTTTTCAAACTGGCGGCTGGGCATAGAAAAGTTTACATACAAGGGGTCAATTTGCACCATCGTCGTCAAAAGGCCCGATTCGCCCGCGGCGGAAATCAAACTGCCGACGGATTGCGCTTCTTTGCCCGCAATGCCGGAAATCGGCGCGGTAACCTTGGTGTAGCCCAAATTGATTTGCGCATCGTTCACGCCGGCCTGCGCCACCTGTACATTAGCCTTGGCGGTATCATAGGCGGAAATAGCGTTATCGTAATCCTGTTGGCTGACGGCGTTATCGGCGCGGAGTTTCTTCATACGCGCATAAGTGCGCTGGGTGCGGCGTTCTTCGGCCTGCGCTTGGGCCAAGGCGCCTTGGGCCTTTTCCAACGCTACTTTATATTGTTTGTCGTCAATTTGAAAAAGTTGTTTGCCTTCGTTTACATATTCCCCTTCATTATACAAGCGGGCTTCTAAAATGCCCCCCACCTGCGCGCGAATTTGAATTTCCAACGAGCCCGCCACTTGGGCCGGGTATTCAATATCCCAAGGCAAATCCTGCTGTACCACCTCTACCGCATTGACTACGGTCGGGGCGGCGGCACCGCTGGCGGCGGATTTTTTGCAGCCGGACACAAACACAGTTGCCAAGCCCAAAGCCATCACGGCAACGGGCAAAAAGTATGTTTTCTTCACAAGTTTCTCCCAATATAATAAGGTTAATGTCTTTCCCAAGATTATATAAAAATTTTTCCTATGGCAACGCTTTTATATAATTAGTTAAAAATAGAGTACTGACAAGCGGCGCACAAACACTTATAATAAAGTGTACCCGTTGGGAGAAAAATATGAACGAAAAAAAATTCACTCTTTTGGAACAAACTATTGGGCACACGCCCTTATTAGAGCTGACGCGCATTAACACCGCTCCTGCGCATATTTGGGCCAAACTGGAAATGTTTAACCCGTACAGCGTAAAGGACCGCGCGGCCCTGTATATGTTAAACGCCGCGGAAGCCGAGGGCAAACTGACGCCCGGCGGAACAGTGGTAGAGCCCACCAGCGGCAATACGGGTATTGCGCTTGCGTTTTTGGCCGCCGCACGCGGGTACAAAATGATTTTAACAATGCCCGAAAGTATGAGCGCCGAGCGCGTGAAATTGGTAAAGGCGTTAGGGGCGAAAATCGTTCTTACCCCCAAGGCAGACGGGATGAAGGGCGCCGTAGAAGCCGCCTTAAAAATTGTGAAGGAAACGCCCGGGGCCTTTATGCCCGGCCAGTTTGACAACCCCAACAATCCCCGCGCACACGAGGAAACTACCGGGCCTGAAATTTGGAACGCCTTAAACGGGAAAGTGGATATTTTTGTAGCCGGCGTAGGCACGGGCGGTACTATCAGCGGAGTAGGCCGTTATTTAAAAAAGCAAAACCCGCATATTAAAATTGTGGCCGTAGAACCCGCCGAATCTCCCCTCTTGTCCGCAGGCAAGGCTGGCCCGCACGGCATACAAGGCATTGGGGCCAACTTTGTGCCGGGAAATTTAGACAGAAGCGTTATTGACGAGATTATCCCCGTCAAAACCGCAGACGCCCAGCAAACCGCCCGCGAACTGGGGCAAAAGGAAGGTATTTTGCCCGGCGTATCCGGCGGGGCCGCGCTGTGGGCCACGTTGGAACTGGCCAAACGAGCCGAAAACAAGGGCAAAAATATCGTTGCACTACTGCCAGACGGCGGCGAACGCTATTTAAGCACTGGCCTTTTTGATTAGGAGAGCGCAATGAGCAAGTGGTTGCTTGCAGGCTTTTTAAGTTGTATAGCCTTTGGCGCGGTTGCCCAAACCGCGCCAGAAGCGGATGAAATTGTAATTGAAATGCACGGGGAAAGTACTGCGCCCAAAGCGGGCGTTTCCGTGTGGAGCAAAAACGCCCGGCAATTAACGCGCCTCTTCCGCGGGAAAGACAAAACCTATGTACTCTACCAAGTGGAAAATGTTTCATCCGCCGATAAAATCCTCCGCGCCCAAAACGGCAAGCGTTACGCTTACGTCCGCTACGGAAGCGACGACGGCGACTACCGCAAATTTCTGTTTAACGACCGCGACCCGCAAACCTTTGTGGCGTGCGCGGCCAACGTGGCGGACGTATTAGCCGTCAATAAAAAATACGGCGTTAATTTAGGGGTCAGCCAGCAGGATTTTTTGCGCACTTACGAAAATAAAACCACGCTTACCAATTTGCTGGATAAGGCGGCAAATAAAACATATCCCGTTTACCGCTTGGAATATACGGACGTAAACCATAAAACGCCCGTACCCACTTATTTTGTGTTTGACGGGGGATATCTAAAAGACACCTTATCCGGCGAGGAAGCCTTTACCGCTTACGCAAACAATCTTTCAAAAGTTAATAAAGACCTCACTAAAAAAGAGAAGGACGCCCAAGCCCAGCGGGAACAGGCCGAAAAGCAGGCCCGCCAAAAGCAAAACCGCCCCGTGCGCAAGGCACTTGTTTCCGGCGGAACGGCAACCGACCAAGCCTATATGCCCCGCGCGGTAAACGCCACTCCCTTGCCCGCGCTTACGCCAAGCAAAATCCCGGCCGGTACGCCGCTTAACTAACCCTTTTAAAGCCCGCCCAACGGCGGGCTTTTTGTTTCGTTTTCCCCCAGATTTCCTATAATAAAGGTATGAATATGGATACGGTTTCTCTTTCCTCGTTTAGTATTGCCGGGTTTTTATATGTACTGTTGCAAATTTTTGTAACGGCGCATATTTTACGCTATAAGGACGATGTAAAAAGTTCTATCGGTTGGATTGGCCTTGTGTGGCTGACCCCGCTGCTGGGCAGTATTTTTTACGTTCTCTTTGGCATTAACCGCATCCGCCGCAAGGCGTTGTCCTTGCGCAACAAAGGGCCGAATTTAATGGCGCTGACAGGCAAAACGGAACAGGAAATCCGCCAAGAAATTCCGCGTCCGTTTCTGCAACTTTTGCGCCTAGGCTACAAAGTTCACCCGCAACTTTTTTCCTTTGGCAACCACGCCGAACCCTTATTAAACGGGGACGAAGCCTACCCGGAAATGTGCCGCTTAATTGCAAGCGCCCAAAAAGAAGTCCTCCTGCAAAGTTACATTTTTGATAACGACAGCGCGGGGCAACTTTTTATCCCCGCTTTAAAACAAGCCGTTAAAAACGGGGCCAAGGTAAAGGTGTTAGTGGACGGCGTGGGCCTTAACTATTCCAAACCCACGATTGCCGCCGCCCTGCGCAAAATAAAAGGCATAGACTTTGCCGTCTTTTTACCCTCCAAAAGCCCTATTAATTTGCCCTTTGTTAATTTACGCAACCACCGCAAAATTTTAATTGTGGACGGAGAAACAGCCGTCTTTGGCGGGATGAATATTGCCGCGGGAAACCTTGTTCAAACGAACCCCAAAGAGCCGATACAGGACATTACCTTTAAGGTTTCCGGCCCGGTGGTGGACCAAATGTCGCGCGTGTTTGAAGAGGACTGGCTCTTTGCGGGCAAACGCCACTTTATCCCCGTTTCCTTTAAAACGTCAAAAAAACTCCCGGGGCATATGCCCGCGCGTATCATCCCCGACGGACCCGACAGCGACTATGGCAAACTGGAACAACTGATTTTGGGCGCGCTTTCCTGCGCCCAGCACGAGGTAAGCATTGTTACGCCGTATTTCCTGCCGGAGAGCGATATTTTGTCCGCCTTGGAAGTAACCGCTATGCGGGGCGTAAATGTGGAAATTATTTTGCCCTCCAAAAGCAATATTTTGGGGATGGACTACGCAATGCGTGCCAATTTCGCCAAATTACTTAAAAAGGGCGTAAAAATCTACCGCACCAAACCGCCCTTTGACCACAGCAAAATCGTGCTGGTGGATAAGGCTTGGATTTTTGTCGGCTCGGCCAACTGGGACGTGCGCAGTTTTAAACTCAATTTTGAGTGCAATATGGAGTGCACAGATAAACATTTGGCCGAAAAATTAGCGCAAATCATCGCGCACAAAAAAGCTGGCGCCTTCCAAGAAAAATGGGACAAAGAAAAACCGCCCTTTTGGCGCACCTTGCGCGACAACGCTTTTAAATTATTAACGCCCTATTATTAATATGTTCTACAAACAACCCCAGGAAGACAAAATTCTCGTCCAGCACGGCCACCCCACCGCCAGCACGCTCCCCAAATGCTTTACCGTGTGCGTGTGGAACTGGCAAAAGAGCAAGCAAAAACCGTGGAAGGACGAATTTAAACAAGTGGCCGCCGCCGCGGATTTATTCTTGGCGCAAGAGGTACGCCGCTCGCCCGAAGTGTTTGAAATAATGGAACAAACGCCCTATCATTGGAGCGGAGCCGTCAGTTTCTTCTCCCGCCAAAACAGCCCCACGGGCGTGGCGACGGGGTGTATTGCAAAGCCGCTTCAAATTGCCTTTAAAGCCGGCGAAAGGGAACCGCTCTTGCGCGTGCCCAAAATGACACTATCTACCCTTATTCCGCTTGCGGACGGACGGTCCTTGCTGGTTATCAACGTCCACGCCATTAATTTTAGGGGGCTAAAACCCTTTGATACCAATTTAAAGCGCGCCGCCGAACTGTTATTAAACTACAATGGGCCCGTGCTTTTAGGCGGAGACTTTAACGCTTGGAGCCTAAAACGCCGCCGTTTATTATCCTGTATGGCCCGCGCGGCGGGGCTCGCCGAAGTGCCCTTTGAGCCGGACAACCGCACCCGCTGTTTGGGCCGCCCGGTGGATTATCTGTTCGTACGTGGCCTGCGCGTAAAGGCCGCGGGCGTACGCATTACACGAGGCTCCGACCACAATCCGCTTTTAGTACGTTTGGAAGCCTAAAATAGCAATACAAATATGCTAAAATATATGAATTATGAATACATCTGACAATAAAGCCGTGTATTTTAAACGCGAAGCCCTCAAACGGGTGATTGCCGCGTTTGATAAAGGTACGCTTGAAACCCAAGCGGAAACCATTCCCTTTGAAGTGCTGCCGAAGGATTCCAAATCTACGGTACGCTGTTGCATTTACAAAGAACGGGCCGTCTTCCGTGCCCGCACGTTGGCCGCGTTGGGCGGAAGCGTAGAAAAAGACGACGAAGCCACGTCGCTTAACGAATACGCCAAAGAAGCCCTCTTGCGCAAGGCCGTGCCGGAAACCCCGCTGACCGTAATGGATATTGCCTGCAAGGGCTGTGTAAAAGCCCGCCATTTGGTAACCGAGGCCTGCCAAGGCTGCTTGGCGCGTCCGTGCCAACAGGCCTGCAAATTCGGCGCGATTTCGTTTACCGAAGGACGCTCCCGCATTGACGCCGACAAATGCAAAAACTGCGGCCAATGCAAGGCCGTCTGCCCCTACAACGCTATTACCTATGTACCCGTACCGTGCGAACAATCCTGCCCGGTCAACGCTATTCACAAGGGCGAAAACGGCTTTGCCGAAATTGATTTTGAAAAGTGCATTTCCTGCGGCCATTGTATGGATGCGTGTCCGTTTGGCGCCATTATGGAGCGCAGCCAATTAATTGACATTTTGACCCAAATGAACAGTTCCCACAAGGTCTGTGCGATGATTGCGCCGTCTATCGTAGGCCAGTTTGACTGCACGTTACCGCAACTGATGACCGCTATCAAAAAGGCGGGCTTTGACAAAGTAACCGAAGTCGCCTTGGGCGCGGACATCACCACCGCCAACGAAGCGCGCGAACTGGTGGAACGCCTGGAAAACGGCGCCCGCTTTATGACCACCTCTTGCTGCGCGGCGTGGATTCAAGCCGTCAAAAAACATTTGCCGGCCTTGAAGGATTTTGTATCCCATACCAAAACCCCGGCCGCTTACACCGCCGAAATTGAAAAGAAGAACGGTTTTGTTACCGTGTTCGTCGGGCCGTGCGTGTCTAAACGCGTAGAAGGGATGGAAGACCCCAATATTGACTATGTAATGACCTACGAAGAATTAGGCGCAATGTTGGATGCCAAGGGTATTAACCCCGCCGAGTGCGAGGAAATGCCGCTTGACCCGGCCATTTCCGGTGAAGCCCGCTACTACGGCGTAACCGGCGGCGTGGCCCAAGCGGTAGAAAACGCGATTGCGGGCAAACGCCCCTTTAAGAAAATGGCGATTAACGGCTTGGACAAAAAGGCTATGTTAATGCTTAATGCGTTTGCCAAGGGCGTGGGCGACTTCCAACTGTTGGAAGTAATGAGTTGCAAGGGCGGCTGTATCGGTGGCCCGTGCACGATGAAGAAACAAGCCCAAGTGATTAAGCCGATTAAAGACTTAGTCGCCGCCAGCCCCAAAGTGCCCTGCGCTTTGGACGATAAAAAAGAAGTGAAATAAACAACTCTTCAATAAGAAACACCCCGGGTTAATTATGTGCCCGGGGTGATTTTTATAAATACTGCTCACAATAAGCCCCATATAGAAACACTACGGGGTACCGCCTAGCGGTATGGCTGGAAATTCAGGATGGGTATAAAGGCCAAAA
>NZ_DJOA01000026.1:0-4431 GCF_002437085.1 Candidatus Avelusimicrobium stercoris
CCTCGGGCTTACGCCCGGGGTTTATTGTGAGCAGTAGTTATTAAACAATGGAAAAAATATCCCTTGATATCAGTCAAGGGATATTTTTTCTATTGCACACTATCCCTTAATCCATCCACCAATTTGACCATAGACCAGGTGTCTTGCTTGCAATATTTAAGCAGGTTTTTGCGCAAGATTTCCAATTCTTGGGGTGGCAAGGATTGGGCGTATAATATATCAAAAGCATCCATAGCGTCGCCACCGTTGGCAACCGCCATTCCTTCGTAGGTCATATCCGGCACCAGCGCCGGCAAAACCTTTTTGATTGACCAACTGCCGTGCATTTTAGGGTGTAAATAATCGGCCTTAAACGGGTCGCCCGTATCCATAAAGCGAGACTCCATATCCAAAAGCCGTTGTGCATTCTTCCCCGGCATAGGCAAATCGCGCGCCATTTCTTTGATGCGAGTCTTTTCAAAGGCCGCATTGTGGGCCAGAATTGTGCCACTTTTGCCAATATATTTAAGTAGCGCCGCCACGCACCCGATACGCGGGTCCTGTTTACCCGTGGAAAGATATTCGTAATGCTCAAACTCGCCGTGTGGCTTGCGCTGGACGTGCAGGGAAAACTGGAACGGTATTTGCTGATAGGGGCGCGAGTATTTCCACAGCGGTACAGCGGGCTGGGTGGTTTCAAAGTCCAAATAATACAAGGGATAATTTAGTTTATTAAGCCAAGAGGCCACCGCCGCGCGGTTAATGTACGGCGCACCTGTGCGCAGGACCTCTATCCAATGGTTTATTTTGTCATTTTCAAAACTGTTTGGTGGCAGATCGGTTATTTTTACCATTCCCAAGGCCATATATTCCCGCGCCTGTTTGCTTTTCATAATATCAAAAACAGAATCTTGCGGGATATCCCGCCAACAATAAGCCCGGCACTCGCACTCTTTGCAACGCATCTTATCTAGTTGCACGGCAGGTTCCGGCCCGGCAAGCATTTCCCTAATGTTTTGTAAATTCTCTTCTATAAATTCATCCGGGAATAATTCGCTGTCCATTGGAGTTAATAAGAAAAGTTGTTCTAAATCCGGAGTGTCCGTCTCCATAAAATAGTCGCTATTGAGATGCATTAAATAACAATGCTCCGGGACTACCCCACAATGAAACAATACATAGCGCTGAATAGAAATATCATCCACATAAATAGGGTCTATTTTACGGCCGCTGCTTTTCACCTCAACCAAATTCCAGCCGGTAGGGGTTTTCTCCAAAATATCCACAAATACTAAAATACCGTTATAGGAAAAAGCGGCCTCGTAAATGGCGGGAACCCCTTGCGCCATAAGTTCTTGGGTGCGTTTTAGAGCGGCTTGCGGATTTTGCCAACCGTTTTCCACCAACACTCCGCCGGGAAAACGCTTCCAGGCCAGTTCGCCGATTAAATGTCCGCGGTCAAAAATTTTTTGCAGGGCTTTGTCGGGCGGAGTCAAAACCTCTTTTTTATTGCGGTATAGCCACAGGCGCCGCGCGCAACTGCGGTATTTGGTATATTGGGATTTGGATAAATTCATATACACCTCTTAAATTTATGATAACACATCAAAAGGCCCAAAACATAATGCTAAGGAGTTTGCCTTCTTTGTCGTACAAATCGCACGAGTAGGCCAAATCCCGCTTGGTACGCTCTATGAGTTCGTCGCCGTTTTTTGCAAACAAGTGCAATTCGCCTTTTTCATCTGTTTTGGAGTAAATTTCAAAATAAACGCCGTCATTGTTAAATGTACTGCCCCACGCCACTTTTTCCCAAGGGATACCCTTATCAATCATTCCCTGCGGGCCGCCGCAAGTATGGATAAGATCTAAAAAATGCTTAAATTTTCCCCTAATAGATTCAAATTTCATATTCTTCCTCTCTGTAATTCTCCGCTTGGCTCACTAAATGACCGTTGTTATCATATAAATCAAATAAACTGACAACATCTTTTATGGGAAGCCTGTATTTTGTGCGGAACTCCGTTATTTCTATTTCGCCATTGGATAAGAATTTAACTGCGTATTTTTTATACTTTTTCCTTTGTTTGGCATATTTTACATTTGCCCAGTTTATCGGGTGTTTGGGTTGAAAGGGCTTTTTGTCCTCTTTTTCCCACTTTTCGTACAAGGCTCGCTGGCGAGCTCGCTCTATTTGGTATTCCACAAAAGCAGCCTCGCAACGGGGCAAATAATCCTCATCCAACTGATGTTTTTGGGCACACATTTTAAGAGCATCAAAATACTGTTCTTCCGCATAACCGTCCACTCCGATACAAGCCAGTTCCGGCTCGTCCGCCAAATAAAAACGGTTTTCAACCTCGTTCCAATGGCGATAATCATAAATAGAAATAGCACAAAGTACACCCAAAAGTGTAACTCCCAAACTGATGCCAGCGTGGTCCTGCCGCCGGCGCCAAGAATAGGATATATCAAAAGCATCGCAACCAAAGTAGGACACCTGAATTTCCACCGCTTTATGCTTCATCCCTAAAAAATGATGATACACCTTGCACCAGTCTATTTTTTCAATATATTTCCACATAAAAATTTTTATGCCCCAGCCACCGTGATGACTGGGGCTACTGGGCCGAGAGGTTAATACTTACGGCTTAAAAAGCCCCCGCAAGAGGGACATTTTGTGTTCAATGTCGGGTTTGCAAACACAAAAACCTGATGACATTTATTACATTCATATTTTGTTTCCGGCATATATTTCTCCTATATATAATTTGCACTGCACATATAGAATAATAAATCCGCGCGACAGCATCCCGTCGCGGTGCAAAAAAACAAGGGGAACAGAATATACACAGTAATAACTACCCCTGCAAAGTATATATAAGCCAACTTTCCCTAAGAACAAGGTAAAACAATAACAATTACCCGCCTAACGGCGGGTTTTTATTGAATGTGGCAGAATTTCAGATAATGTAACGGTTTTACTAGAAACGGCTGTTTTTTGTTGGGTTTTATAAAAGACTAGACGCCCTCGCTTAATTTGTCAATAAAACATTTTGTCTCCAAGTGGTGCATGGCGTCACCGTAGCAATCAAAATGGGACATAAATATGCGGTTAATTATTCAAGTATTGTTTATTTGTGTTTATTATACCAATGTTTTAAACTAGCAATATGCGCTAAATCAGCCGCGCTTTGTCCGTGTTCTTGTCCTTGCCAATATTGCATATCTGTTTGGATATTGATGGCCGTTTCTAAATCTTTTATAGCTTGCACTTGTTCTTGTGCGCTGTCCGCTTGTTGTCTTGCATAATCGGCTTGTTCTTTAGCATAAGTAGTTGCTTTTTGTTGCTCAGATAGCATTTTTTCTTCAATATATTTCTTATTGAGCAAATATAATAATTGTTCTAATGCTAGAATTTGTTCACTAGAATTTCTAGGGGTTGTTATTAAAATATTTTTCATTTTTTGAAGGATATTTTCCAGTTCAAGTAGTCTTGCATTGCTAACGTTTACTAATTCAGGGGTGGCCCCTTCGTCTAATCCATACGCGATAGCAATTTTGCTCTCTTCCTCATTGAGGTTTTCTTGCTCATTTTCTAATGTTTGCAAATCGTTTTTTAGATATAATTTTTCCTCTTGTAATCTTTTAAGTTCTAATTTTTTTTGTTTACCTAATGGAAGTAGAAAAAAGAACCCTATTACGATAAGGCACAGCATTCCCCCTAAAACTACTGGCGTTGGCATTCCATACAAAAAGGCTCCTATCCCGCAAAAGATAAGAATAACAAAAAATATTAGAGTGCTAGTTAGAGGTGAACCTTTGGAATCAATAGCTTGGTTTTGAATATTTATTTTGTTTTCTACTTTGGTTATTTTCTTGTTTAAACTTGAGGACCTTTCTAATAAGATTTGTCTCTGATTTATAAAATGTTTATAATTTGTTTTTGCAATTTGAATAAGTTCCAAACTTTCATCAATTTCACTAATTGTCAAGTCTGCGGTCAGTATACTTAAAATATTAAAGTTAGCATCGGCCAAATATAATTTATTAAGGATGTTTTTTAGGCCACCCTTTTTTATTGTTGTTGGTAATTCTATTTTTTCTGTTTTACTATTGCTATATGAATTAATAGTGGCTAAATATCTTTTTATTTTAGGAAAATTGACTTCCCAACGTTCAGCACCATAAGGTTTGGTAATAAAACGGTTGGTTTCTAGAAAACTTAATATTGTCACTGCATATGCCGAAGAGCCGAAATGAGCTTTTAGTAAATCATACGAAAATCGGCCCCTTTCAATAATTAAATTTAGGGTTTGGTTTATTTGTTCTTTGGACAATCCAAATTCATTCATATTTTTCTTATTCCTTTTTAGTTAAGTGGAAGTTTTGATAGTTAAAATTCATATGCAACATTAAGAAAATTTATAATTTAACTATATCAAATTTTGATGT
>NZ_DJOA01000026.1:4528-13199 GCF_002437085.1 Candidatus Avelusimicrobium stercoris
TGATAGGAATCATAAAAATTTAAAATAGACGAGTATATTTTAAAAACACCTTACGATAGCGGCCTTTGAGAATTCAGACACCATTAAGACTGGACATAATCATAGCTACCACTTGCGAAATATCAGCCACCTCAAGCTGGACAACTTATTTGGTGAAAAGGAGTGGCGTTAATAAACAACTGCCAACATGTATTGCATTCGCATTTGGGCTCCGACATATATTTCTCCTATATATAATTTGTACTGCATATATAGGATAATAAACCCGCGCGACAACATCCCGTCGCAGTATATTTATTTAAAACGACACGCGTTCTATTAACAAAAAACCACCGGCCGAACCGATGGTTAATGATTTTTTATAAACTCTATCATTGTTAATTAGTTTTCTTTAACACATATTGTCCAGCAAGATCATTTGAAATAAGTTGCTTGTCTTGGTCTAACAAGAACGCCTGTCCATCCGAAAGTTTCAAATAATACCCCTCCTGTTGGGGAATCGTAAGCGTGGCTACCCCGTTTTCCACCGTGTATGTTCCACTATCCTCAAACACTCCATATGCTTTTCCCAAATATTCACTCGTCCAAGTAAATGTACCATTTGGGAAAAGAACCACCGTCGTTTTAATACCAGGCCCATCCGCCGCAGGCAAAATCCCCGTATAAGTTTCCCCAACTACTGAGGTGTGGTCCGCTGGTACGACTTTATCCATAACCGGAGCAGGTTTATTGCAAGCTCCTATCAAAACAGCAACCGCCAATATAATACTTGTTTTCATAATTTTCTCCTTTTTACTATTTTATCAAAAACCCAATACTCCAGAATCTCGCTATTAAATGTTAAATGTAAAAATTCGCTAGGTATCGCGCGTTAAAGGCAAATATAGTCCATAAAGAACCCCGAGATATCTCGGGTCTTTTATATGGTGCGCCCAAGGCCGTATTGTAGAAAACAACATACAAATTCGCCTTATTCGCGCACAAAAAACCACGCTTTCGCGTGGTTTATATGGTGCGCCCAACAGGAATCGAACTTGTATCTTCAGCTCCGCAGGCTGACACTCTATCCATTGAGCTATGGGCGCTTAAATCGGATTTTGTTTTGCGGATTTCTTACTACCTAATTATTTTAACATTTTTATTTATAGTTTTCAACGGGTTTTGTAAAAATTTATTTTCCCGTCGTAAACTGATGTATTTATTATATCATTTTTCTTTCCGCGCGGGCACCCCAAACTGCTATAATAACAGTATGAACGAAGCAAAAACAGGTACCTATGTGTACGATAAAAAATTAGGAAAAGTCGTAAAAGTGTCCGACCGCGTACCGTCCGTTAAAAAATCCGCGGGCCACGTTTGCGGCGGATGCTGTGGCTGCTGCCACGGGCATAATGACTAACCTGCGTCCGACGGCTGGCGCCCTATTTACACAAGCCTTGCAAGGGCTTGCGGATATTTTGCGCAAAGTTTTTCTGCCGCATTTGGCCGCCGGGCTAGGGTTGTTTATTATCTCGGTGTACAGCGTTTATTCCTTTGTTTTGGCGCCCGCGCATTTGCCTGCCCCGGTGGAGTTTATCTTCGTTGGTGCGCTCTTTTTAGGCTATGGGCTGGTTGCCTTTGCATATGCTTTTATCACGGCGTGTGCGTTTGCCCTGCGCATTGCCTGCGCCACTTGGGAAGAGTTTATTGATAATACGCTGGACCAAGTGAAACAGGCCGCCGCCAATAAAATTGACGATATGAACGAGGGCCTCGCCAAGGACCAAGCCAAGGTCATCGTTTCCGGCAGCGTGCGCGAAGTGTTTGGTGAATTTAACCAAGGGCGCAAAACCTCCTTCGGGCGCGCCTTAACGCGGCTTTTATTGGGGGTAACTTCGCTCGCGATGCGCTCGGTACTTTTGGCGCGCGTGGTTAAAATTTCAGGCCAAACGGTGCAACTGGGCAAATTGTTTGCGGGCCGGGCTACCTTGGTGGGCGCGATTTTCCTTAATTTGCGTTTATTTTCCACGTTACTTTTGGTACTCTTATATGTGTTGGGCGCTGTGGCCCTGACGCTAAATTTCTTACTCGTATTTTGGTTAAAATAATATGATTCAAAAATGCTTACTTGTAATACTTTTCTCGTTTATTTCCCTTTCCGTATCGGCGGAAACGGGATTACAGTTATTGAACCGTGCTAAAAAACAAACGGACCCCGCCGCCCAAATTAAACTTTTAAATAAGGCGATTTCCAAATCGCCCAAACTGGCGGACGCCTATCACTACCGCGCCGATGCGTATTTTGCAAGCGGCAAAATTAACCAGGCTCTGGCCGATTATTCCAAAACCGTATCGCTCCGCCCCAAGGACCCGTTCCGCTATTATGCCCGGGCGCTGGCCTATATGCAGGCGGGGCGGGCTTCGCTCGCGCAGGCGGACTTGACGAAGGCCATTTCATTAAAGCCAGCCCACCGGGAATTTTATTTGGCGCGGGCGCGAGCCAATGTGGCGTTAAATAAGTATGAACTCGCGATTGCCGATTACCAAAAATATTTGAACAAACGCGCGCCGTCCGAAACCCTGGGGCGTGAATTAATCCCCGTATATTTGGCCGCCTACCGCTATTCAGCGGCGGAGAATTTGATAACCGCCCAACAGGCCGCCGGCAACGATTCGGCCGACTTGCACTATTGGCAAGGGCGCATTTTTGCCGGCCAAGGTCGGTTGGATGAGGCAGTTTCCGCATACAGCAAGGCCATCAACCGCGACGACGCCTATGCTTCCGCGTACCGCTACCGGGCAAGTGCGTTTAAGGATATGGGCGATTTTGAGGCGTCCCTTGCGGACTATACCGTACTGTTAAAATTACAACCCGAAGCACTGTTTTTTAACCGCCGGGGGCTTGTGTATGAGGAAATGAAGGATTTTAAACACGCGGCCGAAGATTATTCCCGCGCCATAGAACTTTCGCCCAAGTGGGCTATTCCGTACAACAACCGCGGCTTTGTAAAAATGCAACTGAAAGACTGGAACGGCGCCAAAGAGGATTTGGAAGCCGCTATCCGCCTGGACGGCACGAGCCCGACCCCATATGTCAATTTGGCAGGCGTGTATTGGACAGCCAAAAAAGACCGCAAAAATATGTATGACAATTTGGATAAAGCGGTGCGGCGCAACTTTAAAAATTTTGAATCTCTCTACGATGAGGACCAAAAAGGCTGGATGTTTAAAAGTATTAACAAAACCGCCGAGTTCCGCGCTATCCTTTATAAGTAAAAATCCCCGGGTTATCAGCCCGGGGATTTTTTTAAAAACCTACCGCTTTAACTTGGCGCACAGTTCGGCTAGGCCCGAAGAGATATCTTCCTTCTGTACGATTACCCCCTCCGGCACCGTCAAATTAACGGGGGCAAAGTTCCATATCGCCTTAATACCCGCCGCTACCAAAGTATCCGTAATGCCTTGGGCGGCTTCGGCAGGGACAGTCAAAATAGCGATTTTTAAATTTTCCCGCTCAATAATGCTGGCCAGTTGTGCCGTGTGATACACGCGCACGCCGTGCAGGGAATTTCCCACAATTTCCGGGTGCGTATCAAACGCGGCTACGATTTCAAGCCCGTGGTTTTTAAACCCGGCAAAGCCCAAGAGCGCAGAACCCAAATGCCCCGCCCCCACGAGGAAAGCCTTGTTTAAATTGTTCCAGCCTAAAAACTTTTCAATCACTTCTATCGTCCCCGCCACTTTAAACCCCGCACGCAATTTACTGGGCGCGCCGACGGCCTGCAAATCCTTTTTAATAACAATCGGCAGCAGTTGCGTTTCTTCCGCTAACGTAGTGGAGGAAACCAATTCACGCCCGTAAGTATGCAAGTTATAAAAAATACGCAGGTATTGGGGCAGGCGGCGTATGGTTTGGACGCTAATCTCTTTTTTACGGTGAAAAAGGCTCATAAATAAAAATGCTCCGTCGTAAACTACTGGATATCTTGATATCTATGTTATCTTTTTTAATTCGTTTTTGTCAAGTTGAAAACGCCCTTCTGCCGAGGAGTTATTGACTTTAAAACCCCCAAAAGTTAAAATATAGATAACGAAATATCTATAAAAGGTATTTTAGACACTTAAAGGAGAACAAGAAAATTATGGCGGAAAAGAAAGTTGCCGCTGCTCCGGCTGTTGCCACTCCCGAAGAATTGGAACATTTGACCCAAGTCGTGGATAAGGTAAAAGCCGCCCAGCGCATTTATGCTACTTATACGCAAGAACAGGTGGACAAAATTTTCCGCGCGGCCGCTATTGCCGCTGCGCAGCAACGTATTCCCTTGGCCAAAATGGCCGTGGAAGAAACCGGTATGGGTGTAATGGAAGATAAGGTAATCAAAAACCAATTCGCTTCCGAATACATTTATAACCAATACAAAGATACTAAAACCTGCGGCGTCCTGTCCGACGACGACGCTTTCGGTTACCGCAAAGTGGCGGAACCTATCGGCGTAATTGCCGGTGTAGTCCCCACCACCAACCCGACGGCTACCGCCATCTTCAAAAGCCTTTTGGCCTTGAAAACCCGCAACGGTATTGTTTTCTCTCCGCACCCGCGCGCTAAAAAATGCACCATCGCCGCGGCTAAAATCGTATTAGATGCGGCCGTGGAAGCCGGCGCCCCGAAAGACATCATCGGCTGGATTGAAAACCCGACGATGCCGCTTTCCAACGCTTTGATGCACCACCCGCACATTAACTTGATTCTCGCCACCGGCGGCCCCGGTATGGTGAAAGCCGCCTACTCCTCCGGCAAACCGGCCTTGGGCGTAGGTGCAGGCAACACCCCCGCAGTCATTGACGCTACCGCCAATATCAAAATGGCCGTAAGTTCCATTATTATGAGCAAAACCTTTGATAACGGTATGATTTGCGCCAGCGAACAGTCCGTCGTGGTAGAAGAACCCGTTTACGAACAGGTAAAGGCGGAATTTATCGCCCGCGGCTGCCACTTTGTAACGGGCAAAGACCGCAAGAAATTGGCCGAAACCATTGTAGTAAACGGCAAACTCAACTCCGGCATTGTGGGCCAAACCGCTATGAAGATTGCGGAAATGGCCGGCATTAAAGTTCCCGCCGGAACCAAGATTTTAATCGCCGAAGCCAGCGAAGTAAACGACCAAGAAGTCTTCGCGCGTGAAAAACTCTCCCCCGTGTTGGCCTTCTACCGCGCCAAAGATTTCAACCAAGCGGTGGAACTCGCCCGCGATTTGATTCTCTACGGCGGCGCCGGACACACCTCGGTACTCTATACCGATGAATCCAACGAAGAACACATTGATATCTTTAAGGATATGCCCACCGCCCGCACGCTGATTAATATTCCCTCTTCCCAGGGTGCCATCGGCGACGTGTACAACTTCAAACTCGCTCCGTCTTTGACGCTTGGCTGCGGCTCTTGGGGCGGCAACTCCGTCAGCGAAAACATTGGGGTAAAACATCTTATGAACGTGAAATCCGTCGCGGAACGCCGCGAAAATATGTACTGGTACAAAGTACCGCACAAAATCTACTTCAAACGCGGTGCGCTCTCTCAGGCCTTGGCGGAACTCGCCGGCAAACAGCGCGCGTACATCATTACGGATAAAACGATGGAACAGTTGGGCCACGTCCGCTCCGTAGCCGACGTTTTGGAAGGGCTCAACATTAAATTCCGCGTCTTCTCCAACGTACTGCCGGACCCGAACATCTCCAACGTCAACGAAGCCTTGGCGATTGCCAACTCTTGGCAGCCGGATATTATCATTGGCCTTGGCGGCGGTTCCGCTATGGACGAAGCCAAAATGGTATGGTTGCTGTATGAAAACCCGGACACCAGTTTTGAAGATATCGCTATGCGCTTTATGGATATCCGCAAACGCATTTACGCGGCTCCGCCCTTGGGCAAAAAAGCCACGATGGTTGCTATCCCGACCACGTCCGGTACCGGCTCCGAAGTTACGCCGTTCACCATTATCACCGACGAAAAAACCGGCACCAAATACGCTATTACGGACTATGCCTTAACGCCCGATATGGCTATTATTGACCCGGAATTTGTACTCGGTATGCCTAAAAAACTGACGGCTTGGTCCGGCTTGGACGTGCTGACCCACGCCATTGAAGCCTACACCTCCGTCTATTCCACTAACTTTACGGAAGGGCAAGCCTTGGAAGCGATGCGCTTGGTATTCAAATATTTGGAAAAATCCTACACCTTGGGTGCCAAAGACATCAACGCCCGCGAAAAAATGCATTACGCGGCCACCATTGCCGGTATGGCATTTGCCAACGCGTTCCTGGGGCTGTGCCACTCTATGGCGCACAAATTGGGTGCTATGTACCACGTTCCGCACGGTTTGGCCAATGCGCTGTTGCTCACGTATGTAATTGAGTTCAACGCCACGGATAAACCGACTAAACAGGGCTTGTTCCCGCAGTACAAATACCCGTTTGTGAAGGGCCGCTACGCCAAGATTGTGGACTTCTTACTCCCCCACAACAATATGGGCGACGACAAAGATGCCAAGGTTGAAAAACTGATTGAGATGATTACGGACCTGAAAAACAGATTGGATATTCCGAAATCCCTCAAAGAATACGGCATCCCGGAAAAGGAATTCTTGGATAACTTGGATAAACTTTCCGAATTGGCCTTTGACGACCAGTGCACCGGCGGCAACGCGCGCTATCCGCTTATCAGCGAAATTAAGGACTTGTACCTGAAAGCGTACTACGGCGAACCCGTCAAACACAAAGCCGACTAGGCCTAGTAGAGAGACTATGAAAAGCAGCCCCGGGCGTAATACCCGGGGCTGTTTTATGTGCCTAAATAGCGCCTACAAATAGAGCAGTTTAAAGCCGATACTAATGCCCCAATCCTTGCTCTTCCAGTTGCCCGCGGCGTGAGTGCTGACGTTGGCATAAAAGGCCGTGCCGTCATTAACCAATGTGCCGACTTCCACCTCGGGGATGAGTTCCGCCTGGCCGCCGTGTTCGTAATTCATATAATAGTACAAGTTCGTGGTTACCCACCACTCGTTGGGCGAAGTGTATCCCATATTTAAGCGCAAGCGGCCCATATTGATATCGTCGCGCGCGTGGTCGCCCGCCACGGAAACATAATACTTGTACCCCAAGGCCGCATAGGCCCCGTCAAAAAGTCTGCGCAAAATAAACACGGACGGGCTGGCCTGCAATTTTCCGGCCCCCAAGCGTTTATCGGTAGCCGTGGGCACAAACATTTCCATTTTTACACCGTAGCCAAACACGCCGTCCGCCTGCGGGTTCAGCCAAGACATACTGACCAGCGCATCCCCCAACCCGCTAACGGACTTTTCCGGCGATTCGTAGCGCGCGAGCGGCACTTCCACCCCCCAGTTATAGCGGGGGCTAATCACGCGGTAGGTCTTTAACGTAAGTTGGCTGGACGAAATCCCCGCGCTGTCGTCAATCGTGGTCAGCGAGGGATTTACCTCAAAGGTAGTAATGTTTTCCGTCGGCACTACCCCATAATGGTAGGACCGCTGGATTTGGGCCGCCGCCGGGCCCGCAAATAGCGCACAGAATAACACAAGTATCCATTTTTTCATAAAATCCCCTTTCTTTTAATTTACTGGTATTTTATCAAAATTCAAGGCTTTTGCCCGTTTTTGGCGGGGCGGACAACAGCAAAAAGCGCGCGCCCGTCTGCAAGGTATAAGCCGTTACGGTTCCGCCTGACATATGCAAAAAGGAATCTTTTCCGAAAAAAAGTTTTTCCCCTTCGCCAAAGTGCGCCCGCCCGCCAAACACATACACAAGCGTATTATTTTCGGGCGGCACCGGGCACCCAAACGAAGCCCCGGGCGACAGCGTAACATCCAGCATTAGGCACTCCCCGCACGAGGGTTTAAAGGGGCCTGTTTTCCCCTCAAATTGCCCGCACAGCACGCGCACATTCGCCCCGTAGTATTCAGCCACCAGCGGGACGTTTTCGCTCTCTGTCTGCAAATTTTGCGGCTTTTCGGTGCTGGAATCGGCGTGGAGCCACAGTTCCGCATTTAAAATATAGACGGTTTTAGCCGGGGTATGGCGTTTGAGCCCGCCTATCGTATTTATCCAGCGGGAAATGCCCGCTTGGCTGGTAAGTTCGTCTAATAGTTCTGGTTCCTCGCTGGGCCCGGTTACCAAATAGTTTAAACGGTCCCTGCCCGGCACGGCGGACGGGGCCAATATGTCGGAACGGTCAAAGTCCGCACTGCAATAGCACACGGCCAGCCAGCAAAATGGGTCCAATGCCGCGGCGTTGCGGCGGTCTATCAGGCGGCGGACCACCATACACGGCCCGACAGGGGCCTTCTTCCACATTGTTTTTTTGGGTTTTAGAGCGGTTGTCATTTTTCCCTCCCACAGGGTACTTACTTTCTATTGTACCCAAACCGAGAGCCCTTTTAAACACCTAGAAATTGATTAGTTGGGTGCTGCGCACCGGGCCCCTCTATGCGCAGGGTAACGATTAATTGGGCGACACTCTTTTTGCATTGACACAAGCAAACGAAACAACATCAATAAATAAAACAAAGTCGTCATAAAAATTGGGGGTCATTCTGAACTGGCAGACCGCAGGGCTTTCTGGACCTGCTGCTTGGGCTGTGGTTGTGGGTCGTCGCCGTCATCCTGGAAAGTCGTA
>NZ_DJOA01000030.1:0-5915 GCF_002437085.1 Candidatus Avelusimicrobium stercoris
GGATTTACTTCTATTGTGTCATTTCCGAGTGTCTGCCGGCGCGGAGCGTTCGGGAATCTGCCGTTATTTAAAAAAAAAGGCAACGACAACAACGGATCCCCGACTAAATTCCTCGGGGATGACGGCTTAACAACAAGTGGCCGAACGGCTAATATTTGCCCGGCAACCGCGGGTTTTACCCTCATAGAATTATTAGTCGTCGTCCTTATTATTGGTATTTTGGCGGCGGTGGCCTTGCCACAGTATAATAAAGCGGTTTTAAAGTCCCGCTTTACCCAGGCCTTAACGGCGGCGAGCGCCCTTTCTATGGCGGAAGAAACATATTATATGGCGACAGGAAATTATACGGAGGACTTAACCGATTTGGATATTTCTATGCCCGGCACGCTGTCTATGAATAATGCAATGGTGTCATCTTCGTGGGGAAATTGCAGAGTGCAAACTAAATATAGGGAAATTTACTGCCGCGTGCAGGGCGGTTTATTTTATCACGTTTATTTTGAACAATCCAACTTTATGCCGGGAACCCGCTGGTGCGGTATGGATAAAAAGGCTACCAATTTGGAAACACTGCAAGGTGTCTGTTTATCTATGGGTGGCGTTATGAAAGCGGATATGGATGACGCTTTAACCTATCATTACCGGTTGCCGTAATAATTATTGATACCTTTTGGACTTCGTGCCGCCGTCGTATGGGTAGCCTAAATCGCGGCGGATGAGTTCGTCCGCCAGGTTTTTGCCTTCGCCGTTGGTTACGTCGCACAGCAGGCGGAAATATTTATCCCGTCCGCAGTCGGAAAGCGTAATAGGTTTTTGGTCCAAAAACGCTTGGGTAAATTCCTTGGCCTGTTGGGCTTTGCGCTTTTCCTTTTCGGTCTTGCCCTTCATTTCCGCGCAGTCCACCCCGCGCACGCGCACGGGTACTTTTTCGCAATATACGGCCAGGGAGCAATTTAAATTAATTTTGAACGTGTCCCCGTCATATACCGAGGCGATAGACACATCCCTAAATATCGCGCCGTCCTCCACCTCGCCTGTTTGGGTGAGCGGCTTGCCCTGCTGCTGCATAATGTACAGCACGGCGGTGGCAATCACGGTCGCCCAAAATTTTACCTGCTTATTTGTTTTGCGGGTGGAGGTTCTTCTTCTGCGGGCCATTTATTTCTCCGGGAACATTACCTTTAACGCACCGGGCTGTATGGCAATTTCCAGTTGGTCCTTGGTTTTGCGCGGCTCGCCGTCAATGTGATAGACAATGTCGCCCGGCACGCGGATAACGGCGTGTTTTGCGTGTGTGGTTTCCGTAATGCCGAAGGGGCGCCAGTTGTCGGTAAAGAAAGACGGTGCAGACAATGCCAGTTTCCACTTGGGGGCATCCCGCACGATAACCATATCCAGTTCGCCGTCGCTTAAATTGGCCTTGGGGGCAATTTTAAAGTTGCTGCCGTATTGGCGGCCGTTGGCAAATACCAAGGTCAAAGGGGCCAAGGTAAGGGGGGGGCCGTCTAAATCTACTTCCAAGGTTTTGGGCTGATAGGAAAAAACGGTTTTCGCGCCGATTTTGAAATAAGGCCACATCCCGCGGTTGCCCGTTTTGCCCTGTTCCATAAACTGCCAGGCGATTTCGGCTTCAATGCCGACCCCGGCCAAATTTAAAAAGAGTTCTCCGTTGGCGCGCCCCGCATCGCACGGGTGGATTTTCGCGCGTTGCAAACGCATTACGGCCTCTTCAAATAAAAGCGGCATACCCAACTCGCGCGCAAAGCCATTGCCGGATCCTTTGGGGATTACGCCCAAAGCCGTATTCGTGCCCGCCAGCCCGCGTGCCGTTTCGTTAATAGTTCCGTCCCCGCCGATAGCCACCGCGGCGTCGTATCCATTGGCGGCGGCTTCTTTGGCCAGTTCCGTGGCGTGTCCGGCGGCCTTGGTCAGGCGCATATCAGCCCCCGGAAAATTCAGTTGGATACATTTTGCCATTGCTTCCAAACGGTCCTGGTCTAATTGGGTTTTACCGCTTTTGGGGTTTAAGATAAAAAGGATTTTCATAATTTTTTCAGTGTTTCTTCGTCTGTGCGGCTGTTTTTAATCATTTCGCACAAGCGTTCGGTTTTGAGTAGCCCGTTGCCGATTTGTGCTACCTTGCTTCCGGCAGATAACACAAACATCATAAGTACCGCAAACAAGCCCAAGTTCGCCAGCGAGCTGAGGTTCTTCATCGGCAGCAGCATTGGCCCGTATTGCGTATTAATTTGCATATCTGCAAATTGTATAACGGGCATCACGGCCCCGCCGTTTACAAAAACCTTGTACATCCCGGTCAGCGAAAAAAAGATTAAGCCTAACCCGGCGCAAATCAGTAAATATCCAAAAATTTTGTTCATAGGGAAATTATAACAAAACAGGCAGTATGTCTGTTAGCGTATTAATTTGCAAATACGGTGGGTTTTCCGGCTCGGTGCGGGTCTCGTGCTGCCAAGTAAACGCACACGGCATATAGGCCGCCTGTGCCCCGGCTTCCAGCGCGGGGAAGATGTCCGAACGCAGGGAATTGCCCACCATCAGCACCTCATTGGGTTGCGCGTGCAAACAGGCGAATAAATCCAAATACGCCTGGTGAGTTTTTTCCGTTAGGATTTCTATATGGTCAAAAAGCGGCAGAAGCCCGGAATTTTTCAGTTTGCGCTGTTGGTCCAGCAGGTCGCCTTTGGTAACGACGGACAAATGATACTTGCCGTGCAGGGCCCGTAGGGTTTCTTGCGTGCCGGGCAGTAAGGTTACGGGACGGTTAATAAGCGCCTTGCCCAGTTGCAAAATTTCGCGTGCGGCGCGGGCGGCTTCTTCGTTATCTAGGTTGGCGAGGGCCGTTTCTATCATAGAAAGCGTAAAACTTTTGGCCCCGTAGCCAAAGGTTTCCAAATTGCCCATTTCCGTTTTAAACAGGGCTTCTCCCGCCTGTTTGGCGGTTAATTTTCCGTCAAAAAGCGCGTAAAATTTATCTTCCGTTTCGCGGTAAAATTCTTCGTTTTTCCAAAGGGTGTCATCCGCGTCAAAACACACAAAGCGGACGGCTTGGGGATTAAAAGTCATTTGTTCCTCCGTACAGCGGGCGTGGAAGCCCCTGTATTTGATATACTTTATTATATATGTTTTAAACGCTACGTTAAGAAGGTTTTATGAAAACAAGTACAGAAATCAGAAACGGTTATTTGCAATTTTTCCACTCCAAAGGACTGCCGATTATCGCGTCCAGTTCCCTTATCCCGCACTCGGACCCGACCTTGCTTTTTACTTCCGCCGGTATGGTGCAGTTTAAAGCCAACTTTTTAGGCATTGACGACTCCCTCAAAAACGCCACCACCTGCCAAAAATGCGTGCGCACCACGGATATTGACAGTGTGGGCTTTACCGAACGCCATTTGACGTTTTTTGAAATGCTGGGCAACTTTTCCTTTGGCGACTATTTTAAAAAGGAAGCCATTGATTGGGCGTGGGAATATTTAACCAAGGTACTTGGTTTATCCCCGGATAAACTCTACGTTAGCATTTACAAGGGCGGCATTGCCCCGCGCGACGAAGAAGCCTATAATCTGTGGCTTAACTATGTGCCCAAAGAACGCATTTTTGAACTGGGTGAAGCGGACAACTTTTGGACGATGGGCTCCACCGGTCCGTGCGGTCCGTGCAGTGAAATTTATTATGACTTTGGCGATAAAGGCTGCAAAAATCCGCATTGCGACATCACCTGCGACTGCGGCCGCTTCGTAGAAATTTGGAACATTGTATTTGAAAGTTACAACCGCCAAGAGGACGGTACCTTTAAACCCTTGCCGCATAACAATATTGATACAGGTATGGGTTTGGAACGCTTGTGTATGGCGATGCAAAACGCCAAAAACGTATTTGAAACTGACCTCTTCACCCCGCTCATCAACCGCGCCAAGCAGGACTTGCATATTGCGGGAAACACCAAAGAGGAGGTTTCCGCCCTGCGTATTATTGCGGACCACGTCAGAAGTTCCAGTTTCTTAATTGCCGAAGGTATTTTGCCCTCTAACGAAGGGCGCGGGTACATTTTGCGCCGCTTAATCCGCCGCGCCGCGCGCTATGCCAAATTAATGGGCAACGATAGACCGTATCTTTATACCTTAGTCCCGGTGGTAAAGGAAATTTTTGCGGGCCTGTACCCGGAAATTGATAAGAACCTTTCGCACATCCAAGACGTGCTGAAATTGGAAGAAACCACTTTCTTAAAAACCTTGGTAAACGGCGAAGAAAAACTTTCCGCCCTGCTCGCTTCCTGCGGCAAAACCTTGCCCGGCGAAGAAGCGTTCCACTTGCACGAAACCTTTGGTTTTCCGTTGGAACTGACTAAGGAAATCGCGGCCGCCAAGGGCGTAACCGTGGATGAAAAGGGCTACGAAAAAGCCAAATCCGCCGCGCAGGAAAAGAGCCGTTCCTATGCGGACGAATTTACCAAGGATAAAGCCTATATGATGCAGCACGTGGAAACCCACAACCCCGCCACCGTGTTTACGGGTTACGAAACGCTGACGGACGAGGGCACCGCGCTGATGTTGTTAAACGACAAATTTGAACTGACGGACGAAGTAAACGGTGAAGGTTACGCCGTCTTTGACCGCACGCCTTTCTATGCTGAATCCGGCGGACAGGTGGGCGATAAGGGCGTTATCACGCTGGACGGAAAAGAAATTGCCCGCGTGGACGATGTGCAAAAGCCCGTTGCCAAGGTGTTCTTGCACAAAATTTCCGGCACGCTGAAAAAAGGCCAAAAGGTTACGCTTACGGTCAATGCGGCCCTGCGCAAACGCTGTATGGCCAACCATAGCGCTATCCACTTGGTCAACGCGGCCTTGCGCCAGGTGTTCGGCACGTCCGTACACCAGAGCGGTTCTTATGTGTCGCCGGAACGCTTCCGCTTTGACTATACGCTTTCCAAAACGCCGACCGCTGAGGAATTAAACAAGGCGTGGGCGATTGCCAATAAAGCCGCCGAAGATGCGCTTCCCGTTACTTGCGAGGTGCGCCCGCTGGCCGATGCCGAAAAATTGGGCGCGGTAACCTTGTTGGGCGAAACATACGCCGACCCGGCCCGCTTTGTGTTAATGGGCGGCAGTTTTGCTCACCCGGAACAAAAGTACAGTTTGGAACTGTGCGCGGGTACGCACGTTAAAAATACGGCGGATGTAATGACGGTTTTAGTGCTTAAAGAAGGCTCCGTTTCCGCCGGGGTGCGCCGCGTGGAAGGCGTGGCGGGTTATGCTGCGCTGGACTATTTAAAGAATGTCAACCGCCAAGCCGAAGAATTGGCCGCCCGTTTGGAAGTGCCGTCCAAGGATGTCTTCACACGCGTTAATGCGATTGCGGACGAACTGAAAGAGGTCAAAAAACGCTACTTGCAATTCCGCGAAAAGACCTTGGCCGCCGGTGGCATTAACGAGATGAGTTTCACGCTGAAAAATGGTACAGTATTGGTGGTACGCAACGCCGAGGGTGCCGAACCCAAGGAACTGCGCAACATCGCTGATACCATTGCCCAAAAGTACAAACAGGCCTTGATTATTGTGGCTTGCGATAAAGACGGCAAACGCGCGTTTGTCGTCAAAACGGCGGGCAGCCTGCCCAATACCAATGCGGCAACCGTTGCCAAGCAAATCGCGGCGGACCTGAACGGCCGCGCGGGCGGACGCGCCGACTTTGCCCAAGGCGGCGGCGAGGCCAAACGCCCGTGGCAGGAGTTTATTGACGGCGTGAAGATGTCGTTATAAACCGGTGTTTGGCTCAAACGCCGCGTGGCGCAAGTCGCTCCCGCGGCACGCAAAATTCTAGTGTAATGCAAAGCACCCCGGGGATATTCTCCCCGGGGTGCTTTTTACTGATATGAAAATCCACCGGCT
>NZ_DJOA01000023.1:0-6849 GCF_002437085.1 Candidatus Avelusimicrobium stercoris
CCGTAAACAGCGGTACGCCCAGTGCACTTTTGAATAACGTGTATGTAAATGGCGGGCAAACAACGGTCAAAAACGATTCGTATATTTCCACGTTAGACGCAGTAAATAGACTTAAACAAAAGGCGGCAACTCTGCGCGCCAATAAATTATCTGTCAGCGGTTCGGAGGACGCAAGCCTTTATGACGGTGCAACGACTGACGGATTTACGTTAGCGGGAAATGATATTCCGCAGCCGACATCTTCGCACGTGAATACAGGGGCGGCACTTAGCAACTGCACGTTAAAATGGGAAGAGCGCGTAACGAGTGATAACCAAAAGGTAAAACTTTTGGCTTTGGTGAATTGCAATGGGGAAACTCCTAGTATTCCTGGTGATCCCGGACTGGAGCCTTTGGACCCTTGCGAAGGTATTGTTTACAAGGAAAGCCATAAGGCCGAGTGTTGTTTTTTAGCCCCTATGGAGCCGCCAGATGGGATATGTTATAAATGGGATTGGGTTTATGTTGTCGGTGGGGAGAGGCATGATGCTACTTGTACACGCTCTGAAAGCAAAAAAACCTGTAATATCGCCTGTTCTAGTCGAAATAGTTATTGCGATGTAGAATATTGTAGTGACCGCTCTACGTTAATTACTGAGCATTATCAGTGTGGTGTCGTTAGAAACGGTTGGTAAAGAAGTTTTTCCACATAAAAACCGCCCCGGGAGATGTATTTCCCGGGGCGGTTCCTTTAATAAATTTCCTTATTTAATAAGCCACGTTTTTAGCAGGTAGCAGGCGGCGGAAATCAGGGCCGCGGCGGGAATCGTAATAAACCAAGCCCACACAATGCGGTTGGCTACGCCCCAGCGCACGCACGACAAACGGCGCAGAGAGCCGATACCCACAATCGCGCCCGTAATCGTATGCGTGGTGCTGACGGGTACGCCCAACAACGAGGCGATAAACAGCGAAATAGCCGAGCCAGACTCTGCGCAAAAGCCGTCCACCGGGCGCAAGCGGGTAATCTTCTGCCCCATTGTTTTGACAATTCTCCACCCGCCGGAAAGTGTGCCGAGCGCAATAGATCCGTGGCACAAAAGTACCACCGAAAGCGGCACAATAAACGCGCCTTGTGCTACTTGGTGCATTTCTTCGTGTGTGAGCAGAAAGTCCCGGATGGGGGCCGCTTCCTGCCCGGCAAGTCCGCCCAAAAGGAGCATACTGATAATGCCCATAGTCTTTTGCGCATCGTTGCCACCGTGGCCCAAGGAATAAGCGGCGGCGGAGAGCAATTGCCCTTTGCGGAAGAAATGGTCCACCTTGTAGGGGTTAAACGGGCGGCAGATGTTGAAGACTATCGTGCCGATAATAATGCTGAGCAAAAAGCCCAAGAGGGGAGATAAAAAGATAAACAAGATCGTCTTTAAAATCCCGCCGGAAACTAGGGCATTTACTCCACCTTTTACAAAGCCTGCCCCGATGAGGCCGCCGATGAGCGCGTGCGAGGAACTGGACGGCAAGCCCCACCACCAAGTAAGGATGTTCCACCCGCAGGCTCCCATTAGCGCGCCAAAGACGAGGTTGGCGTCCACAAAGTGAATATCCACAATGCCCGCGCCGATGGTTTTGGCTACGCCTGTATGAAAGACCAAAAAGGCTACAAAGTTAAAAAACGCCGCCCACGCCACCGCCACCTTGGGCGATAACACGCGCGTGGAAACCACCGTAGCCACCGAGTTGGCCGCATCGTGAAAGCCGTTTAAATAATCAAAGAATAACGCCAAAATAATTAGGAAGATAATCCACAACATAGCGGGCTCCGTTAATTATTTTTAACCAAAATAGATTCCACCATATTGGCGGCATATTCGCAAAAGTCGGTTACCGTTTCGCCCAGTTCGTAGAGTTCCTTTTGTTTCAAAATCATAATGGGGTCTTTTTCGTTTTCAAACAAATAGGTAATGGCTTCGTCGCGCAGGACGTCGCCCTCGTTTTCCAAGCGGTTGATTTCCACGCATTGGATAAGGGTTTCCTTCATATTTTTGTTGCTGCGCAGAGAGGCCAGGGCCTTTTGGAGCGCCTTAGAGGTTTGGGAAATGGTGTTTCCCATTTTTTTGCTGTATTCGGTCGGCTTATGGATTTTGTACATACAAAAGCGGTTCGCCAGCAGGTAAATGCTATCTACAATATCGTCTAAGCGGTTGGCTAAGGCCAAAATATCCTCGCGGTCAAACGGAGTGATAAAGGTTTCGTTTAACGTGTTAATGGTGGTGTGGGTGAGTTCGTCGCCATAGTGTTCAATTTCGTGCATTTCGCGGATGTTTTCGGGGGTAAAGTCGCCGCTGTCAACGAGTTTTTTGTAAAACTCGGCTGCGCGGACGATATTTTCGCCCTGCTTGTCAAACAAATCAAAAAACTTTACTTCTTTGGGTAAGAACATAAGTATGCTCCAATTAATTTTTTTCGTTCATCTTGCATCTTGCGGGCCCGGTGCGAATCTGCTTCGGCCGGGAGGGTTACGTCTGTACTGCTTTTTTGCTTTAAAAAAACGCCCGTTTGAATAACCAAACGGGCGCACATCAAAACTACTTGTTTAACTCCTGCTTTAACTGCTCGGGCAAATTAACGGCTGCCTTTAACAGGAAGGGGCGTTTTTTAACCTCTTCTATAAAGGCCGCATCGCGCAGTTTGTTGCGGTAGTCTTTCTCTTGGAAGATATAGCGGAACTTGGTATATACGTCATAAGTTCCGGCCAAGAGGGCCACAATATCTTGCACGCCGACGATTTCTTCGTCCGTCGGGATGACAAAGATTTTCACCGGCGAATTGTCGGCGGAAATGCGGCACTCGGCCTTGTTTGTGTCGGCAGCGTTGTTGCGCTCCTCGTCCAAGATAATGCCAAAGTTTTCAAGGCCTTTTAAAATCATTTCGCGGATGTTGGTGGCTCTTTCGCCCACCCCGGCGGTAAAGACAATGCTGTCCAACCGGCCCAAGGCGGCCATATACGCGCCAATGTACTTTTTAACGCGGTAGGATTCCACTTCCAAGGCCAGTTTGCACAGTTCGTCGCCGTTGGCGGCACCCTTGCGCACGTCGCGCTGGTCGGCAAAGCGGTCCCCGGTCAGGGCGTACATACCGCTCTTTTTATTTAAAATGGTGTACATTTCGTCCGGGCTCATATTGAGTTTCTTCATCATATGGAAGCAGATGGACGGATCCATATCGCCCGAGCGCGTGCCCATAACAAGGCCTTCTAACGGGGTTAAACCCATAGAGGTATCCAAGCATTGTCCGTTCTTTACGGCAGTTACGCTGGCGCCTGCGCCAATGTGGCAGACAATAGTGTTTACCTCGTCCACGTTTTTGCCTAATAATACGGCGGCACGGCGGGAGGTATATAAAACGGAAGAGCCGTGGAAGCCATAGCGGCGGATTTGGTAATCGGTGTACCATTTGCGCGGCAACGCATACATATAGGAGGCCGCAGGCATCGTCTGGTGGAAGGCGGTATCCATTACGCAAACGTGCGTAACGTTGGGCAACAGGGCGCGGGCGGCTTCAATGCCCATAATGTGCGCCGGGTTGTGCAAGGGGGCTAAGTCGGAAATATTTTTCAGTTCCGCTACTACGCTGTCGTCCACG
The DNA here is from genome assembly GCF_002437085.1 of Candidatus Avelusimicrobium stercoris. Lineage (NCBI taxonomy): Bacteria > Pseudomonadati > Elusimicrobiota > Elusimicrobia > Elusimicrobiales > Elusimicrobiaceae > Candidatus Avelusimicrobium > Candidatus Avelusimicrobium stercoris. The sequence continues at coordinate 3,625 of NZ_DJOA01000023.1, forward strand.
ATGACGGATTTGGCAAATTTCCCGCCGTGCACGATGCGGTGTCCTACCGCGCTGATGACGTTTACGTTTTCAATTACGCCGTGTTCCTTATCGGTCAGCGTTTCAATCACCAGGTTAATGGCGTCTTTGTGGTCTTTGCAATTTCTTTTTAATTCAAAGGTGGGATAACCGTTGCGGTCCTGGGAGATAAAGGAACCGTCAATGCCGATGCGTTCTACCGCGCCGGCGCAAAGGCTTTTCTTCTGGTCCCAGTCGTACACGCTGTACTTGACGGAAGAACTGCCGCAGTTTAAAAACAATATAATCATTTGGTTTAGAATCCTTATATAGGGCTCCCGCAGGAGCGGAATTTTGAAGGAAAATCCTTCCTCATTATTATTGTAGCAAAAAGAAACGCGGTGCGTTTGGATTTATAAAGCAAGAACCCCAGGGCGGACCCGGGGTTCTGTTGCGGTTACAAATAAGATTAGTGCGCCTTTTTAAGCGTCAAAACGCCGTCTTCAAAGAACCACTCTTCAATAAGCGCGCCCGTTTCGCTGAATTTTTTGGTTACGCCGTGGGGTTTTCCGTCCTTGTGGGGGGAGATAAGCGCAATCGTGCCGTTGGGGTGATAAATAATTTTATCGCCCACGATTTTATCGTTCTTATAGGTACACTCGGAGCGCAAATCGCCGTCGGGCGTATAGACCTTGCTCACGCCGTTTAAGTATCCCTTTTTATATTCGGCGCTTTCCAATACTTTGCCGTCCGGGTAGTATTTTACTTCTTTGCCGTCTTGGATGTCATCCACGTACGACAATTCCTTATACAGGCGGCCTGTCGGGTGGAAGACGCGGGCTTTGCCTTCCAGCATACCGTCTTTGTAAAATTTTTCAATGCTTACTTTTCCGTTTTCAAAGTAAATTTTGCAAATGCCGTTTCTCTGCCCGTTTTTAAATTCGCACTCAAAATATACTTTGCCGTTTTCAAAAAATTCCTTTACAATCCCGTCGGGCATCGTGCCGGAGTGTTTTTCAATATCCAAGTTTTTATCCAAGGTTTCCTGATACACTTCCTTCCCGTCCACATAGTAAGTGCGCACAAAACCGACGTGCAACGGGTCGTTTAAACTGGTTGTCTTTCTAACGATATCTACCATACGCTTATTTCTCCTCCGACGCATTTTTGGCCGCTATATAGCCCGAGGCCCAGGCAAAATGTAAATTAAATCCGCCGCTTTTTCCGTCCACATCCAATAATTCGCCCGTGATAAACAGCCCAGGGCATTTGAGGGACTCAAATGTATTATAGTTTATTTCTTTCGTGTTTACACCCCCTGTCGCGGCCATTGCTTCGGTCCACGGGCGTAAGCCCACGGCCGTAAGCGGCCACGCGGAGAGCGTTTCCCCTATACGTTTTAAACTGTTTGGGGTTTGCTCACGCATAGGGATATTTTTACGAAGCCCTATAAAATCAATCAGCAAATTAGCAATGCTTTCGTGCAAAATCCCGGCAAAAAAGTCCTTGGGCTTTCTATCGGGGAATTGTTTTAGGCGTTCTTCCAAGAATTTTTTAGGTTCCTTTATTTGCGGGAAAAAGTTAATCGTCAGTGGCACATTTCCGTGCGTTAGTGCGCGCGATACGGCGGAACTAACGTTAAGTACCGCGGGGCCGTTTACACCGTAATTTGTAAAAAGAATTTCGCCTTCCGCCCGGGCTAGCAGGGTTTTATCCTGCCAGGCCGACAGTACCACTTGGCTGCGGATACCCGTCAAGCGGGCGACAGCGGTTTCCTTTACACAGAGCGCGCTTAATGTGGGGCGCGGCGTGATAAGGGTATGGCCCAGTTTTTTGGCGAGTTCGTAGCCCGCGTTTGTGCCCGTTAGTTGCGGGTACGCGCACGAACCGCACGCAAGCACCAATTTTTTGGCCTGAAAGGTTTGGCCTTGCTTAGTAGAAAGTAAAAAGGTTTTGCCGTGCTTTACGCGGATTACTTCTTGCCCGGTTAAAAGTTCGGCCCCGGCCTCTTTTACGGCCAGTTTAAGGGGTTCGGCTACGGCGGTGGATTTGCCCGTCTGCGGGAAAATGCGTCCCAAGGCTTCCTCTTGCGTGAGTACGCCCAACTGGTGGAAATAATCAAGCGCGTTTTGGAACGAAAATTGTTTTAAGGCGGACGAAATTAACTCTGGGTCCGCGTGGTAGTATTCGGGCGAGACGTTGGCGTTTGTCAGGTTGCAGCGGCCGTTGCCGCTAACCAAAATTTTGCGTGCGGGCAGGGCGTCTTTTTCCAACAAAAGCGTTTTTTTGCCGCGGCGAGCGCACTCCCGCGCGCATATCAGCCCGCTGGCACCCGCACCGATAATAATTACGTCGTAGATAGGCAAATTCATTTCATACAGTTTAGCAAAAAAAGAGGCGCTTTTCACTCTTGACAGTCCGCCGGGTAAGTATATACTATAAAAAGTAGCCAAAAAGGAGGGGTTTATGAGAATTGGATTTTTACTTTTTATTTTAGGATTGAGCGTTACCGCTTCTGCCCAAATGTACCGCGTGGGGGGAACCTCGCGCGCGAGTTTCGGCTCCCAACAAACGGAAGAGTCTTCTTCCGCACCTGCCACGCGCACTTTTAGCAGTTACGGCGCGCGCCAGCAACGCACGCAACGGAGCAATAATTCCCAGCCGTCTGCTTCCACCGCACAGGCGGATGTTTCCGCCACCCGGCAGACTGCCCCGGCAACAACAGGCAACGCGGCCCCGCAAGCTCCGGCCGCGGGTAAAGGGGGTAAGGCAGCCCAGAAGACCGACAAAAATCAAAATGCTGGCCCCAAAGAGGGGGATAAAAAGGATAGCGGCGACCAACAGCAAGCGCAAGCCGCTGCAATGAGCCAAGTGCAAGCAATGATGAACAGTTTTGGGCTTTCCGCCCCGCAAACGGGCGTGCCGCAGGCGGGCGGACAAAAGGACCAAAAGACCGCTGGTAACCGGGGCAATACTTCCCGCGCGGGGAGTGCAGCTTCGTCTAACCGTGGCGGCTCCGCAAATAAGGGCGGCGGAGATAACAACGCGGCTCCGGCGGCAGGTGTGCCGGATATGTCCGCCATAATGCAGGCGGCAAGTGCCGGGCAGATGCCGGACTTATCGGCCCTAATGGGCGGCCAGAGCGCTGGGAAAAAATAAAGCGTAGATAATTTAGACTTAAAAAATCCTCGGGCGAGTGCCTGGGGATTTTTATAACTACTGCTCACA
>NZ_DJOA01000023.1:7006-8089 GCF_002437085.1 Candidatus Avelusimicrobium stercoris
CGTGAGCTCGGGGAGTTTCATCTTGACTCTTTGCAAAGGGAACTTATACTATATAACAAGGAGAGTAAAATGAACCGTTTTCTTATTATTAGTGGTTGTATTGTACTGGGAGCGCCCGCGTTGCAGGCGGCCCCGGTTACGCAGGTTTCCGTGTCCCGCCCGACGACCGCAGTGTCAGTTTCGCGTCCAACCACGGGGGCGTTTTCCTCTAAACCCACTACCGCCGTACAGGTAAAAAAGCCGACGACCTCGGTTACTGTTTCCAAACCGGCCACGTCCGCTTCGGCCAGCCATCCGGTTACAATGCCCTCCGTCAGCCGTCCGGCTACTACGGTGGAAGTTTCCCGTCCGGAAACGCAATCCTCCGCCACCCGCCCTACAACGGGGGGAGAAAAAGTGGTTGCCAAAACGGGGAGCAACACTTCGGCTGCGGGCAAAAAGGCCGTTGCTCCAATGTCTCAGGCCCAAACCTCTATGAGCAATTACCAGCCGATGAAGGCCAAAGATTTTAAGACAACCAAACCGCAGCAGGCGGCGCCGTTAAGCGGGGGAGACACTGGTTTGCAACCGTCGTCCGCCGAACAAGCCGCCAAGGCCTCGGCCGCGGCTTCTATGAGTGTAGCCAAAGGCAAGGACCCGTCCGCTGCCACCGCGCAGACTATTCAGGGGCAACATTCGGGTGCGGGCTCAGCCTTGTTAAACTTACTTAAACAAAAAGCCACCGGAAATACCGCCAAATAGTTGGCCCATAAAAATTATTTGCATATCCCTTGGTGTGTTATTCTGCGCCAAGGGGTTTTTATTGTCTTTTGGGGAGTTCCTAATAAACAGACTGGATCCCGGGTCCACGCCCGGGATGACGACTACGACAACAGAGGTCATTCTGAACTTGTTTCAGAATCTACCTCTTGGGTAGTTTGCTGTTAAGTAGGGCAGGTAACAAACAACAACACAATCGGTAGATCCTGAACTAAATCCAGGATGACCCCCATTTTTGTAACGGCGAAAAAGGTTGTTTTTGTCGTTGCTTTTCTGTCGTTTATTGTAAAGGGCTTGACCCGTTTTTTTTTTTGATAAATTAGA
>NZ_DJOA01000025.1:0-5443 GCF_002437085.1 Candidatus Avelusimicrobium stercoris
AGCCGGTGGATTTTCATATCATTAAAACCCCGGGGAAATTATTATAATTTCCCCGGGGTTAAAGTTTTATATTTTGCCACAGAAACCGCGCATAAGGCGCTCTGCTGGCTAATGCTTACAAGCGGTCTATCTCGCAACGATTACAGTTCGTTTTGGGCGAGGACTTCTTGCAAGGTTTTGGCGGATTTTTGCAGGTCGGCCGCTTCCTGTTCGTTGATTTCAAACGGGACGTGCGTTTCTACGCCGTTTCTGCCTACAATCGCCGGCATACTAAGCGCAATGTCCGAAATGCCGTATTGCCCGTTCATCAAAGAGGAAATCGGCAAAATGGATTTTTCGTTGCGCACAATGGCTTCGCAAATGCGGCGCACGGCCATAGCAATACCGTAATAAGTGGCGCGTTTGCGTTTGATAATTTCGTAAGCGCTGTTCTTCACTTCGTCGGCGATTCTCTTCATCGCTTCCTCGTGCTTAAAAAAACCGCGCATTTCGCAGAATTTGTTTAACTTAATACCGGACACGTTGGCGCAACTCCAAGCGGCAATTTCGCTGTCGCCGTGTTCGCCGATGATAAACGCGTGTACGCTGCGGCTGTCCACGTCCAAATGCTGGCCCAAGTTGTATTTCAAGCGCGCGGTATCCAACACGGTGCCAGAACCGAAAACGCGGTTGGCCGGAAAGCCGCTTAACTTAATGGCGACGGTCGTCAAAATATCCACCGGGTTAGCCACAATAAGCAAAATACCCTTGTAATCAATTTTTTTGATTTCGGGAATAATGGACTTAAAGATCGCGATGTTCTTTTTAACGAGGTCCAAGCGGGTTTCGCCGGGTTTTTGGTTGGCGCCCGCGGTAATGATAATCAGTCCGGCGTCCTTTAAATCGTTATAACCGCCAGCGTAGATTTTCATCGGTTTGGCAAACGGCAGGCCGTGGCTGATATCCAGGGCTTCGCCCTCGGCACGGGCTTGGTCGGCGTCAATGAGTACCATTTCGGTAAACATACCGCTCTGCATCAAACTAAACGCAGAGGACGAGCCGACGAATCCGCAGCCAATAATGCCCACCTTGCTGAAATTGATATAATTTGTTTCCATACTTTTACTTCCCCCTTGGGGCTTTCGCCCCGCTGTTATTACTATACAAAATCTGTCTTTCCTTGGTCGCCCCTAAAATAGGTTAGGCGTTACTTAAAACTCCAAGCGTTGCCCATTGTGTTTTCAATAAATTCAAGTAACCCCTTGTGGAGCAAAATCCGCTTGTTGGTGCGGATACGGTGCACCTTGTCCGGGTGTTCCTTGGAGGGAACCTCCAAATATACCACGGTGGTACCGCGCGTCATATCTAAATACGTGCGCAATTTTTGCAGGTTGTTTTTGGAATAACCCGCCGGGATATGAATTGTAAATTCCTTGGCAATGTTGGAAATTAAATCCGTTACGCTGCTTACGCCCTTTAAATTGAGTTCAATGCGCGCGCTGTCCTCGTCCACCTTAATATCGCCCATAAAGTTCAAAATGGCGTTCGGGGCCAGTTTGTGGGACATCCCTTCATAGGCCGCGGCAAACGCGTTTACCAAAATGGAGCCCGTGCAGTCCTCAATCGTCATTTGCGCCCACTCTTTCTTTTGCTTGTTTTGGCGTTTTTTAAAGAGCGTAATAATGCCCACAATGTTTAAGCGGCCCGTGGCACGCCCTTCCAAAATATCAATAATCGGCGTACAGCGCAGTTGCTTTAAATAGTTTTGGTACTTGGCAATCGGGTGCCCGCTGAAATACAGGCCTAATACTTCTTTTTCGTAAGCGAGCAACTCGCTTTGCGTGAGCGGCTCGGCCTTGACGGCTGGTTTTTTCTTAACGCTTAGTACGGAGGAAAAATCGTCGCCGAACAGGTTGCCAGCGTCCTTTTCTTTTTCTTTCGCCACCAAGTGGGCGGTATCTACGGCGTTGTCTATATTGGCCAGCAGCGTGGCGCGGGCGGCCTTGGGGTCCTGCCCCGGCATCATAGAGTCCAGCGCACCGGCCTTGGTTAAACTTTCAATCGTTTTTTTGTTGGCCTGGAAGAGGTCAATGCGGCTGCATAAATCTTCCAACGATTTATAGGGCCCATCCTTTTTGCGTTCGTTCACGATAGAAAGGCAAGCCTCTTCCCCGGCGTTTTTGATGGCTTCCAGCGCGTAGCGGATGTATTCCTTCCCGTCAATTTCCTCTACGGAAAATTCCGGCTCGGACTTGTTCACATCCGGCGGCAGGGTGGCAAAGCCCATTTTTTTGGCTTCTTCCAAATAGGTAACAATTTTGTTTTCCTTATCGTCGGAGCCAATAGCGTTGTGCCCGATTTCGTTGGTCAGGGCCGCGCACATAAATTCAATGGGATAGTTGGCCTTTAAATACGCCGTTTGATACGATACCAAGCCGTACGCAAACGAGTGGGATTTGTTAAAACCGTAGCCCGCAAAGGCCTTCATCTGTTCATAAATGTGCGTAGCGATTTTTTCGGAAATATTGTTCTTTTTGCAGCCCTCTACAAATTTTTTACCGAACTTTTCCATTACGTCCAGTTTCTTTTTACCCATAGCCTTACGCAAGGTATCAGCCTCGCCGGGGGTAAAGCCGCCCAACGTCTTGGAAATTTGCATAATCTGCTCCTGATACACCATACAACCGTAGGTGTCTTTCAGGGTTTCTTCCAAGAGGGGCGTTTCATAGACGATTTTTTCCTGCCCGTTTTTGCGGCGTACGAACATATCCATCATACCCGATTCCATCGGGCCGGGGCGGTAGAGCGCCACCAAGGCGGATACGTCGCTAAATTGGGTTGGCTGCAACTTTTTGATAAGGTCGCGCATACCGCCGCTTTCCAACTGGAAGATACCCAGCGTCTTGCACGCACAGAGCATATCGTAGGTTTTTTTATCGTCCAGCGGGATTTTATTAATATCAAAATTGGGGTCGTGGCGGGCGCGAATCATCTTTTCGGCGTTATCAATAACCGTCAGCGTTCGCAGACCCAAAAAGTCCATTTTCAGTAGCCCTAAATTGGAGCACGGCTCCCCTTCAAACTGAGTGGTAATGGAATCACGCGCCCCGCGCGCAAGCGGCACGTATTCGGACACCGCATCCTTGGTAATCAGTACCCCGGCGGCGTGAATACCCGTATGGCGTTTTAAGCCCTCAATTTTGCGGGCCATTTCAAAGAGTTTTTTGCTCTGCGGGTTGTGGTCAATTTCGTTTTTGAGTTCATTGATTTCCAACGCCTTTTCCAAGGTCATTTTGGGGTCGTTGGGAATCATTTTGGCGATACGGTTGGCCTCGGCTACCGGGATTTCCATTGCGCGGGCCACGTCCTTTAAGGCCAGTTTGGCCTTCATCGTACCAAAGGTAATAATCTGGGAAACTTTATCATAGCCGTATTTCCCGCGTACATAATCAATGACGCGTTCGCGCCCCGCGTCGGACATATCAATATCCAAATCGGGCATACTGACGCGGTCCGGGTTCAAAAAGCGTTCAAACAGCAGTTTGTTTACAATGGGGTCCACGCGCGTAATATCCATACTGTACGCCACCAAAGACCCTGCGCCGGAACCACGCCCCGGCCCTATCGGAATTCCGTTGGCGCGCGCCCAGTTAATAAAGTCCTGCACAATAAGGAAGTAGCAGTCAAAGCCCATTGTAATAATAACGTTGAACTCAAACTCCAACTGCTTCCAATAATTGTCCGGCACGTTGCCGTTCATCTTTTTGATAAGCCCTTTGCGGCAAATATCCTTAAAGTATTCGGCTGAGTTGGGGAACTCTTTGGGAATATCAAAGTTCGGCAAAATAAACCCGTGTTTGGGAAACTCCAAATTACACTTTTCGGCAATGGCCAAGGTATTGGAGCAGGCTTCGGGCGTGTGCGAAAATAGTGCGCACATTTCGTCGGGTGATTTAAAATACAACTCGTGCGACATTTGCATACGGTTGGGGTCGTTTAACGTCTTGCCCGTAGCAATACAAACGGCCACATCGTGCGCCAGCCAGTCATCCTTTTTGTAATAGTGGCAGTCGTTGGTGGCCACCACGGGGATGCCCGTGCGCTTGGCGACGTCCTTTAAAAGAGGTAAGGATTCTACCTCTTCCCGTATGCCGTGGTCCATTAGTTCAATGTAATAGTTTCCTACGCCAAAGATATCTTGGTACTCCTTGGCGAGGGCGCAGGCCTTGTCAAAGCCGCCCGGTTCGCGCACATATTGGGATAAAAAGCCCTTTAAGCAGCCGGACAAACAGAGCAGTCCTCCGCTGTGCTGGGCTAAAATTTCTTTGTCTATGCGCGGGTGATAATAAAATCCGTCCACCCAAGCCATAGAGTTTAACTTCATTAAATTGCGGTAGCCCTCATAATCGCGGGCCAGCAGGGTTAAGTGCCCGGTGCGGGATTTATCCTTTTCGTTATATTTGCCTTCGGTAATGTAGAACTCGCACCCGATGATAGGCTTAATGCCCGCCGCGCGGCCCGTATCATAAAAGTCCAAGGCGCCGTACATATTGCCGTGGTCGGTCATTGCCATAGCCGGGATGCCCTGCGCCACTAAATCCTGCAAAAATTGCGAAGGTTTGTGGTTGGAGGATATGCGCAGCATACCGTCCAAGAGGGAGTATTCCGTGTGGTTGTGCAGTTGTACAAATTCGGCCATAGGGGCAAATCCTTTTAAAATCGGCGGACGGATAAACAGTCCGGGCGGGTCTAAATGTTATAAGATATGTATATGAAACATTATAGTAAATTAAAAGAGACAACGATTTCCTCCAAAACGCTCTATAAGGGTGTATTGGGTGTAAAAATGGATGAAGTAAGATTGGTAAACGGCAAGACCTCCACCCGTTTGTATTTTGACCACCGCGGCGCAAGCGGCGTACTGCCCGTAGAGGACGGATATGTCTATTTAGTCCAGCAATACCGCTACCCGATTGGGCAGGTTACGCTGGAAATCCCCGCCGGCAAGCGCGAGGAAAACCAAACTTTTTTGATGTGCGCCGAAGCGGAACTCAAACAGGAAACAGGCCTAACGGCTAAAAACCTGCAAGAGGTGATGACCTTCCACCCGTGCAATGCGTTTTCCAACGAGATCCAGCATTTGTATTTGGCTACGGGTCTCACGCGCGGGGAAGACCAGCCGGATGAGGACGAATTTTTGAATTTGGAAAGAGTGCCCTTGGAAAAAGCCTACCAAATGGTGGAAAATGGCGAAATTACCGATGCTAAAACGGTGATTATGCTCCAATGGTATAGAATACATTTCCCTACTTTTTTTACCGAAAAAAAGTAGCAAAAAACTCGCCGCCCAAAGCGTTATAAAAAGCAGAGTTGAACGGATATTTTGATAACTCGCCTGAACAGGCTCAAACAAATCAAAATATTTTTCCGTTCAACTCGCTTTTTATAACTACTGCTCACAATA
>NZ_DJOA01000004.1:0-29397 GCF_002437085.1 Candidatus Avelusimicrobium stercoris
AAAACTTCCCCCAGAAAACCTTGCCCCATAAGACTGCGCCAACCTTAAATAATGGACTTTATGACTTTTACATAAATAATTTACCACCCACCGTTAAAGAAATTAACTATTAAATTAAGGGGGGGGCATTTGGGGCGCTACTCCCAAACAAAACTATCCATACATCACAAAGACAAAGAAAGATCCCACAGCCCTCGCACAACAAATTTAACTCACTCTAAAAACTGCAAAACTGGGAGAATATCAAGCATATTTCCAAGATTAAAGACGCGGCGGCCAAGGTTGTATCTTTCTTTGACGCTGACAAATGGATTGGTAAAGCCTAACGGCGAAAATAACACTGGGCGGCACGTAAAAATTGATGGCGAAACGGGCGAAACCAAAGCGGGTATGGGTGGCAAGTTTGACGGGAAACATATCTCGCAAGTGTATAAAGAGGTGGAAGCCAAGCCCTCAAAATCCGCGCCCGGCTCGCCCAAGAAGCCCGAAAGGCCCGCAAAGGAACAAGAGCCTGAAACAAAACTAAGTACGACTAATGCGTGTTTACAGTGCTCTCCTAGAAAAAACACATACAGGCCCTACTGTATTACGGGATGATGACAGCGGACTTTATGAAATTGGGGCACAGAGCCCCAGCAGGCTGCTAGGGGCGATTTGCTATAATATTGGAAATAACAATACAAAATAAGGAGCGTTTGTTTGAAACATTTAAATATGCTGGAAAGGGTAGCCTAACCGGGAGGTTAGTGTTACCTTATGTTGCACAACCTCTTGGTATTGCGCAAAAAATTATCAGGAGGAATTTATGAATTATTTAATTCGTTTAGAAAAGAAAGAGGAACAACGTACCGTAGAAAATTTAGTAAGAGAGACCTTTTGGAACGTCTATCGTCCGGGGTGCTTGGAGCATTATGTTTTGCACTGCTTGCGTACAGACCCTGCCTTTGTGCCCGAGTTGAACTTTGTTTTGGAGCTGAACGGGCAGATTATCGGGCAAAATGTATTCGTCCGCGCGAATATTAAAGCCGATGACGGGACAAATATCCCGATACTGGCAATGGGGCCTATTTGCATTACCCCTGCTTACCAAGGCAAAGGCTATGGCCAAAAATTGCTGGATTACTCGCTAGACAAAGCCAAAACCTTGGGCTATGGCGCAGTATGTTTGGAAGGAAATATCGGCTTTTACGGCAAGAGCGGGTTTACTTTTGCCCGGAAGTTCGGTTTTCGCTACCACGGCTTGCCTGCGGGGGCGGACGATTCCTTCTTTTTGTGTAAGGAATTGCGCCCGGGATATCTGCAAGGCGTTACAGGGGAATATGCTCCCCCCGCTGTGTATTTAGTTGACCCGGATAAGGCCGAAATCTTTGATAAAAACTTTCCGCCCAAAGAGAAACTAAAATTGCCCGGTCAGTTGTTTTAATATCAGGCCCCGCACTATAAACGAGCGGGGCCAGTAATAGCATATCCCTTTCCTTTTTCCCATATATGAAAATAAAAAAACGCATATCTGAGTTAGAGATTATAAGATTTATTTGTTGTTTGCTGATAGTTTTACACCACGCTGATGTATTTTCCGCGTATTCAATGAATGGACAGTACGCCGTGGGCTTCTTTTTTATATTGAGTGGCTTTTTTATGCAGCAAGATGCCGCCAAAAGTCTGCATTCTTCTGTACCGTTTGTAAAAGAGAAATCCACTTTTACTTTTATCCTATCCCGTTTTAAGCATATTTTCCCTTATTTTATTGTTTCTATTGCGGTAGGACTAACGGCTTGGAGTGCTATGCGGTTGGTGGTAGGCCCGTTGTTGTGGAAAATATCCCACATTTGGCCGGAAGTATTTTTGCTTCAAATGTTTGCCTCTTGGCCGAGTGGTTGGTGGATTACCGGGGTTGCGTGGTTTTTAGGCGCATTGTTTGCCGGCCAACTGCTCTTATACCCAGTGGCAAAATTTTGCGCCAAAAGGTCTATTTTCGGAATTTTTGTTATTTCTACCTTTATCAGTTGGGGAATTATCTTGGTAGGGTTTCCTAATGCGTTTAAAGAGCCGGGGAGTATTTGGTTTGGAACACTTCGCCAAGGCCTTTTGTTGGCGTGGGCAGGGTTAAGTTTTGGTGCGGCATTAGGGGAAATATATGAATATTGTCCGCTGATGTTTTTGAAAAAATGGGCCAATGTGCGTTTTTTGTTGTATTTTATTGCGTTGAGTGCAATGTTTACAAATTGTCCGGGGTTGTGGATTTGGGGTATCTTGGGGTGTGGCATTTTACTGAGTGTTTTGCGGGCCAATACAATTAAGTCTAAGTTATCCAATCTCTCTTTGGCTAATTTTTTAGGAGAGTGGAGCATAACCTTATATTTAAATCATTACTATTGGGCTTTGGGTATAAATACTAAATTTCCTTTTTTCCCTGCCACTACCAAGTGGGCACTCTATTGGGGGTTAAGTTTTCTCACTTCTTTATTTGTATGGTGGTTGGTTCGTCGGGTCGGTCCTTATTTGTGGGATACAATGCAACGATTAGCGTGAAATGTTAAAATATCAATATGAGTATTGAGTTTTTGTTTGTTTCGTTTTGTCTGGCCTTGTTACCGGGGCCGGACATTTTGTTTGTATTGGCGCAGAGCGTTACGCGCGGTTTCCGCCCGGCGATTGCCGTTAGTTTGGGCCTTTTTAGCGGGCTTTTTGTACATACGGCCGCGGTGGCGCTGGGGGTAGCGGCGTTGGTGGCCGCCTCGCCTGTACTATTTAAAGTGATTAAAATTTTGGGCGCACTCTATTTGGTGTTTTTGGGAATTAGTGCTTTGCGTGCCGCTCCCGCCCCAGCGGCGGTCGGAGCCCCAATAGCAAACTCCCAGGCCCCCTTTGTCTTTGGTAAATTTTACCGCCGCGGGATTATTATGAATTTGTTAAACCCCAAGGTGATTATATTCTTTCTGTCTTTTTTGCCGGGCTTTGTTCCTGCCGGAAGTCAACACATTGGCTGGCAGTTGGTGGAGTTGGGGCTCGGTTTCGCCCTCGTCAGTTTGGTAGTTTTTGGCCTAATTAGTGTGTTTGGCGGGTGGCTTAATAAACGTTTCCATATTGCGCGTTATTCCGCGTCCCGCCCGTTTGCGTGGATTACGGCGCTCCTCTTTTGGGGTATTGCCGGGTGGATTTTGCTCGGCTAATTTAGTAGCCGCCCGTTGTCGTTCCAATCTCCGTACAACAGGCCCGCCTTCGTGTTTTGTAAGAACTTTTCCAGCCTGCTTTTAAAAAGCGCGGGCTGGCTTCTTTTTATTTGGATTGTGTCTATCCGCACCCGTTTGTATAGGGGCGGCAACTTTTGGAAGTTACGCCATAGGACTGGGTCCGTCTGCAACGCTTCCAAAATTTCCGGCAGAATAATAAAGCCCGCCTCGCTCATATCAGGCAGAACCGCGCGCCCGGCATCCGTCATTAATCCTAACTTTTCAAGCCGCCGGCAGCGTTCCTTGTTCAGTTCGGACCATAAACTGCCCTTTCGGCGCGGGGCAAAGCGTTGGGCCGTGCGCCCGTCCGGCAGTTTTTTAACGGTGCTGTCTATCCAGCCGAAGCAGAGCGCTTCCTCTACCGCGTCTAAATACCAAAAGGTTGTTTTGTCTGTCGGGCGACCGCGTTTTACGCATACCCAGCAGTCCTTTTCCCGCGCGCTATGTTGCAGTAGCCACGCACGGAACTCAGTCCGATTTTTAGCGGTTAATAGGTTATTGTAGTCCATTTTCCTTCTTTTTGTGGTGGAAACTGAACGGAAGAGACGGCTTTTTCAGTTTAACCTGTTTCACATAGCGCAGTAAATTGGTAAATATTTTATGAAATCCAAAATGCGGGGAAGTCATTTCCTGTATGGCGTGCTCGCGCGGCCAGTCTTCCACCGTCATACGGTAGAGGGCTATCATTGTACCCGTGCGGTCGGACCCGTAGCGGCAATGGATGTAAATAGGGTAATTTGCGGGGTTGGAAAGCAGTTTTAATACTTCGTCCACGCTCTCTGTATTTAGCATAACGGGATTTATCGGCACCTGATATACCGTAAGCGGCAGTCCCGCTATTAATTGTTTATTTTGCGGGGTAACGCGCAAATTGATGACGGTTTTTACGCCCAGTTTGACAAGTTCCTCATAACCTTGACGGGTGGGCTGGCCGCCACGGTAGAGCCAAGGGGAAACCTGATACGCATTTGGCAGGCCGGGGTTAGAAAGGGTTTTCGCCGCGCGGAGTTGTTGGGCTTGTAGGGCTTGGGTTACTATTTGGTGTTCCAGGTTTGCGCGGTATTCGGGGGCAAGCACCGCGGGCAACTGCACCTTGGGCATTTGCACATTTAGCGGGCGAATAGTGTGGGTTTTTACTTTGGGGATGTGTACTTGCACCCGGATAGGCTTTTTAGGGAAAAGTGCCTTTCGCTGGGCCTGTGCGTCCGCGGCCCCGCATAAGGAAAAAATAAAAATAAGTAATAAACACCAAAACCGCATATCTATACTATACCTGTTATTAGACTTCGGGCACAAGGGCATAAAGACCTATAAAAGGCCTGGGCCCTTTTAGGCCCTATTTGATATAATAAAACTATCAAAAGGGGAAATTTATGTTATTACGCAAGATGCTTGCTTTGGTTGGGTTGGTGTTATTATCCGTGCCGGGGTTTAGTTGGCGGTTTATTGATTACTTTGCAAACAGTACCCAACAGGGGCGCAAAATTCCTTTGATTAGCCGGCTGGTGCGTGGGGAAACCTTGCCTTATTTTGTGCATATTAGGGGCCCGTGGAACTTGGAAAAACTGGACGATATTTTTGTGCGCTCCTTTAACAGTTGGCGTATCTATACCTTGCAAGAACTGAGCGAAGCCCGGCGCGAAAAAGAATTTAAGGATGTGGTAAAAACGCTTCAAACGCCGTGGAAGTTTGAAATGCGGCCCTATTTGTCCTGTGCGGATTTTGAAAAGACCCCTTGGCAGGAACTGGCCCGCCCAGTGGCGGTGGCCAATTTGCCCCAATACCTGGAAATATACCCCGCGCATTGCTCGCCGGCGGTGCGGGAGCGTATGGATAATTACAGCAGGGAAGTGCAAGACAGTTTTTCCTCCTCTTATGTAAATATGGCGCAAGAACAAGCACAAAATCAATCTGGGCGGTATGTTTCTTGGGAAGCGGTAGGGCAGGCATTGGCCATAGATGAAGATGTTACGTCTGTTTATACAGATTCAACGCTTAATGCCCTTTTTGTACCATTGCTGGATACGGATTCCTTGTTTCACGAAATGGGGCACCTGCTGGGCTTTGCGGATCAATATCCTATCACGGAGGATGAAGAATATAGTTTGGAATATGGTTTATCTGGTTATTGGCCCAGCATTATGCAAAATGGAGCGGAGACAAAGGACTATGCCTATTTTTCTTGTACGGATGCAGACGGGATGATTAATTTGCTGGATTTTGTTAATCAGCACGCGCGCGGCGGGAAAAAGGGCTGGAAAACCCTGTGCCGCCAGGAAAATATACAATACGCCAGTTCCCGCCAGTTAAACCGCCCGCCCTTTGTAGTCCCGCCCTATGTATATTTTTATGACGAAAAAGGGGAAAAATTGTATAGCCGCAAAGAGGAGATGGACGTTTATGCGCCGATTACCTTGCCGTGTATTCCTTACTATGGAAACCTGCATAAAGGAGTTCCCCAGACAGACGGAACGCTGCTTGTTACTGCTAGCGGAATAGAAGAACATCTATATTATACCCCTATATCTGTAAGTGCTTGGGTGGAAGATCTGCAAGACAAAGGACTTTTTAGTGTATTTACGCTGATTTTTCTGCCGGACGGGGACTATGTATATTGGCAAGACCCTTGGTATAGCGTTATAGACCGCAATGATATTAAAGTATCTGCACTGGTGGGGGATTCCCAATTGCTTCTGATTTGGAAGCCGGAGGATGATTTGTCCTCATTAGGGTTGAGCGCCATATCCCGTGAACAGGCCGGCAAGTTTAAGAAGGAGGATACTGCCTCTACTTTTATAGCGGTTAAAGACGCCCAGGACGACACAACCACTGTATCTTGGGAAAGCAACCCCCAATACCCCGAATACGATACTTATTTAAAATCGGTCATCAAATTAATGGGTAATGACCTAGACGATAAAAATTTAAGGAAGAATACTTATGTAATGGCCTTACTGTCTTTAATTGGTAAAGGAGTGGAAAACGCCGATTGGGAAAAAATCGGAAGTGGGATGATTGACTTTATGCGAAACGCCTATATAGAATATGGTAACGAATATCAAACGGATAAAGTGTGGGCATTTTTGGATTCCTTTCAAGATGTACATAATGTATTATGGAGCACAAATTTCTTAAATAAAAACTGGTCCGAAGTCTTTAAAACGGGAAACCCGGCAAAATGGCAGGAAGTAATGCAAGAAAGGGACACAATTTGGACCGGATCACCCCAAATATGTGCTAACGAGCCAACGGACTTTTACCCGGCGGATAACCCGCTAAAAGCCACTAAATGGTGCCCGGAAAACTAAGCGGGGAAATATAGAAATTTCCTTAAATTTTTGGTATAATAATTACAAGAGCCGCGGATAAAACGTTTGCAAAAAGGATTGCATTTGGCGGCTTTTATTGATAAAATATAATAGAAGTAATTAACCCGATTTTTAACGAGAACCATAACTCCTCCGACGGTAAAACGAAGGGAAGGGAGTTTGTGGCTGTCGTTTTCTCTGCCTAAAAAAATGCTTTTTAGGCGCGGAAAATAAGGCTGGTTCCGTTATTAAAACAGGCAATAAAATGAACCTGACAAAAGACCAAAAGAAACAAAAGTCGCAAGACTTAGCTTCTGAAATTACCGCTAGTGGCACCCTGTTCTTCACGGCCTACCAAGGCTTGAAGTTCGTGGATATGGCTGAACTGCGCAAACAATTAGCGCCCGCCGGAGCAAAATTCCGTGTGGAACGCAACGCTATCGTAGATCACGCCATCCGCCAAGCCAACATTGAAGGCGCTGATGAGAAACTCTTTCAGGGCCCGACGGCTATTGCGGTCGGCGGAGACATTGCCGCCGTCGCCAAAACGTTGGTGGACTTTCAGAAAAAGTTTACGGCTTTGAAGCTTCGCGCTTGCTATTCTGATGGCGTCTGGTACAACGAAGACCAGGTTAAACAGTTGGCTACCATTGGTACCAAAGAAGAAAACCTGTCCAAGTTGGCCGGTGCGTTGTACAACGCGGTCGCCCAGTCTGCGCAAGTGTTGCAAGCTCCGATACGGGATTTTGCCTACGTTATCAAAGCCTTGGAAGACAAACAACAAGGCAAATAGTAACGTACGCGCCGATGTTTGGCGCGCGGAAAACGGGTGGTGCTTTTGGGCGCGGAAGCGTTACGGAAGCGATTTTGGATTTTGGCAGGCGTGATTTTCATTTTCTTTGCGACGCAGCATAGTGGAAATTATGTAAGGAGCAAAAAAATGGAAATCCGCCCCAAAATACGAAATGGTGCGAGCGGAATAACCGTTCGTTACGCCAGTTGTTTTCTCAGAAGGTAAAATCTAAACCCGCCAAGTGCGGTAGTAGCCCGAAAGGATAAATGCACGGGCCTAAACACGGTTTAGGCAGAAGGCAGCTACTCTATAAGAAACAAGGAAAAAATAAAATGGCTAAATTGACCAAAGAAGAATTAGTAAACGCTATTGCTGAACTCACCGTTCTGGAACTCTCCGAACTCGTGAAAGCTATTGAAGAAAAATTCGGCGTGAAAGCCGCTGCTCCGGCCGTGGCTGTTGCCGCTGCCGCTCCTGCTGCCGCTGCCGCCGCTGAAGAAAAAGACGAATTCAACGTTGTGTTGACTGCTGTTGACGCTGCTAAGAAAATCTCCGTCATCAAAGTAGTGCGCGAAATCACCGGCTTGGGCTTGAAAGAAGCCAAAGACTTGGTTGAAGGCGCCCCGAAAGCCGTAAAAGAAAACGTTGCCAAAGCCGAAGCTGAAGAACTCAAAAAGAAAATCACCGAAGCCGGCGGCACCGTAGAACTCAAATAGTTCAACCAACGAATTATTAATCCCACCCCTCGCATTTTAGCGGGGGTGGGATTACGTACCCTATACGGGGTATAACGGCGGACCGACAGCCGAGTGCGTTGCGGCCCCGTCCGTCCGCTAACAAATAGCAGGAAGAAAAGAAATGATTGAAAAACAAACAAATTTCGGCAAAATTTCCACCAAACTTCCCTTACCCGATTTGCTGGACATGCAAAAACAGTCCTTCGTGGATTTTTTGCAATTAGATGTCCCTCCCGCCAAGCGGGAATTGAAAGGCTTGCAAGCCGCTTTTGAAGACGTTTTCCCTATTGAAGCTCCCGATGGGAGTATGAGACTTGAATTTTTGAAGTACGAACTGGGCTCGCCCCGTTACGCTACCCCGGCAGAAGCCGCCGTGCGCGACAGTACCTATTCCGCTCCGTTAAAGGCTATGATGCGCTTGTACGTCAAGCAGAAAAACGGAAAAATGAAAGAAGCGTCCGACCAGGACGTAACCCTTTGTGATTTGCCCTTAATGACCGATGCCGGCTGCTTTGTCTTCAACGGCGCTGAACGCGTGGTTGTCAGCCAGATGCACCGCTCCCCGGGTATTATTTTTGAAGAAGACGAAGAAAAGAAACAGTCCACCTTTGGTAAACGCTTGTACGTGGCCCGCATTATCCCGTACCGCGGCGCGTGGATTGAATTTTCGTTTGACCTTATGAACGCGCTGTGGGTCCGCATTGACAGAAAGAAAAAAGTGCTGGCCTCCACGTTCCTTCGCGCTTGCGGCCTGGAAACCAACGCACAAATCATCCAGACTTTCTATAAATGCGAAGACATTGAGGTCAAGGCTTCCAATATTGAAGGCGTCATCGGCCGCTACGCTGCGGACGATATTTACGATCCGGCCACCGGCGAAGTGCTGTGGAACCTGGACGATAAAGCCGCCTTGCCTATTGACGATAAACTTTTCAAAACCTTAATTGAAAAGAAAGTTAAAACCATTAAAGTCATCTGCGGTAAACCCCGCCAGGATGACCCCGGTATTTTGGCCACCTTGGAGCACCGCAAGGATTCTATCCGCACGGCTGCCGAAGCGCAGGCTGAAATCTACAAAAAGATGCGCGGACAGGATTTCGTCGTAAAAGAACAGGCGGAAACCTTCCTGAACAACTTAATTTTTGACAACATCCGCCGCTATGATTTGAGTTTTGTCGGCCGCTATAAAATCAACAAAAAGTTTGCCAATATGTTTGATTTGATTAGCAAATTCAAATTCAAAAAGTTCACCACGCCGAAAGATAACCGCCGCACCTTGTCTCCCGAAGACATTATTGTTACGGTTAAATATTTGCTCGCGTTGAACGCTGGCGAAGACGTGCAGAAAGAATACGGCCCGGACTTTTCCTTTAAGATTGACGATATTGACCACTTGGGCAACCGCCGCGTGCGCGGTATTGGTGAATTGTTGGAAAACCAAATCCGCATCGGCCTTTCCCAAATGGCTAAAACCGCCCGCGACCGTATGAACCGCGAACTTACCTCCTTCACGCCCCGTGCGCTTGTAAACGCACAGCCCGTGCAGGCGATTGTCCGCAAATTCTTCGGTACGTCCCAACTTTCCCAGTTTATGGACCAGATTAACCCGCTGGGCGAATTGACGCACAAGCGCCGTTTGTCCGCTTTGGGTCCCGGTGGTTTGAACAGAAAGCGCGCCGGCTTTGAAGTGCGCGACGTACACTATACGCACTATGGCCGTGTCTGCCCGATTGAAACCCCGGAAGGTCCGAACATCGGTTTGATTACCTCTTTGGCCTGCTACTCCCGTGTAAACAAGTACGGTTTGATTGAAACCCCGTACCGCAAAGTTGTAAACGGTAAAGTAACTAACCAGGTGGAAGAATTAACCGCTGACGCCGAAGACGATAAATTTGTAGCCCAGGCCAATACGCCCTTGGGCAAAGACGGCAAAATTGAAACCGACAGAGTCGCCTGCCGTGTCCGCGCGGATTATCCGTACGTGGAACCGAAACAGGTGGACTATATGGATGTTTCCCCGCTGCAAGTCATCAGTGTGTCCGCCGCGCTTATTCCGTTCTTGGAACACGACGATGCAAACCGTGCTTTGATGGGTTGTAACATGCAGCGCCAGGGTGTGCCGCTCCTTATGCCGGAAGCCCCGTATGTGGGTACCGGTATTGAACACGAAGTCGCCCGCGACTCCGGTACCGCCGTTGTGGCCCGCCGCGACGGCCGCGTCCAGTTCGCCGACGCTTCCAAAATCATCATTGAAGCCAAAGACGGCTCCTGTGATGTATATGAACTTTTGAAATACAAACGCTCCAACCAAGACACCTGCATTAACCAGCATCCGATTGTCAAATCGGGCGATAATGTGAAAGCCCGCCAGGTAATCGCCGACGGTCCGTCTATGGACAACGGCTACCTCGCTTTGGGTCGCAATATGCTCGTAGGCTTTATGTGCTGGGAAGGGTATAACTACGAAGACGCCATCTTGGTATCTTCCCGCTTGGTAAAGGACGATGTATTTACCTCTATCCACTTGCACGAATTTACGGTGGATGCCCGTAACACCAAATTGGGCGCGGAAGAAATCACCCGCGATATCCCGAACATTGGTGCGGAAGCCTTGTCCCACTTGGACAATGACGGTATCGTATTACCCGCCACGGTGGTGGAACCCGGCGATATTTTGGTCGGTAAAGTAACCCCGAAAGGCGAACAGCAATTAACCCCCGAAGAACGCTTGCTCAAAGTAATCTTCGGTAAAAAAGCCGATGACGTGGTGGACGCCTCCTTGCGCGTACCGCCCGGCACCAGCGGCAAAATTTTGGGCACCCGCGTTTTCGTCCGCAAAGAAAAACTGACGAAAGCCGAAGAAAAAGCCCGCTTGACCGCGTTGGAAAACGAAAAAGACGCGACGCTGACCCTCTTAAAGGAACAACGCAAACGCGCTTTGGCCAATGCCAAAGAAACCATTAAGAAGGAAGCCGCTCTGAAAGAGGAAGAAGCCCGCATTAACGCGCTGTACAAGTTAATGGAAAAGAAAGCGGTGGAACACTACGAACGCGAAATTGAGTTCTCCAAACAAGGTGACGAACTCGCCGTTACGGTGAACAAATCCGTTAAAGTGTATATCGCTTCCAAACGCAAACTCCACGTGGGTGATAAAATGTCCGGCCGCCACGGTAACAAAGGTGTGGTGGCGCGTATCTTGCCGGAAGAAGATATGCCGTTCTTGCCGGATGGCACCCCGCTTGACATTGTGCTTTCCCCGTTGGGTATTCCTTCCCGTATGAACGTCGGTCAGTTGCTGGAAACGATGCTCGGCTGGGCCGCGCACTACCTGCACTACAACGCTGCCACCCCGGTCTTTGACGGTCCGAGCGAAGCGGACGTGGTGAACGAAGTACGCAAAGCCAAAGAAAAGATTTTGGACGATAAAGGTCTTACCGGCAAGGCGCGCGAAGAATATGCTGCCAAATACCTGCCGGACGATTACTGCCGCATTACGCTTTACGACGGCAGAACCGGCGAACCTTTTGAAGAAAAAGTAACCATTGGTTATATGTATATGATGAAACTGATCCACTTGGTGGAAGACAAGGTTCACTCCCGCTCCACCGGGCCGTACAGTTTGATCACGCGTCAGCCCTTGGGCGGTAAAGCCCAGTTCGGCGGTCAGCGCTTCGGTGAAATGGAAGTGTGGGCTATGGAAGGTTATGGCGCCACTTACACCTTGCAAGAATTCTTAACCGTGAAATCCGACGACTTTGTCGGCCGCACGAAGATGTATGAATCCATTGTCAAAGGCGAAGCGCCCACCCAGCCCGGCGTGCCGGAATCCTTTAAGGTATTAATTAAAGAACTCCAAGCGTTAGGGTTAAGTGTAGAACTTCTTAAAAACGTTGAAAACGGCGAAACGCCGGACGCCTCTTCCGATAAAAAGGAAGAGGCCCCTGCCGCTCCTGCACAAGAAGAAGGAGCCGCTAAATAAGCCGGGGATTTGAACAATGCAAACGAAAAAAGTTAAAAAATTAAACGAACTGAACTTCTTTGACTTTGATGCCATTAAACTCGGTATCGCCAGTCCGGAACAGATTTTGGCTTGGTCTTTCGGCGAAGTCAAAAAACCCGAAACCATTAACTACCGCACCTTGAAACCGGAGCGCGACGGTCTGTTCTGCGAACGCATTTTCGGCCCCACCAAGGACTACGAATGCGCCTGCGGTAAGTACCGCTGGGTAAAATTTAAAGGGATTAAGTGCGACCGCTGCGGTGTGGAAATTACCGAAAGCAAAGTCCGCCGCGAACGTATGGGCCATATTGAATTGGCCGTACCGGTGGCGCACGTCTGGTTTTTGAGAAAGAACCCCTCCCGCATCGGTATTATGCTGGATATGCGCACGAGCGATTTGGAACGTGTGGTTTATTACGCCGCGTATGTGGTTATTGAAGACTGCATTGACAGCGTAACGGGCCGTGTGGACTTCAAAAAAGGCACCTTGCTTTCCGACGTACAGGTGCGCGAAGCCCGCAAAAAACACGGTTCCCGCTTGAAAGTGGATATCGGCGCCCCGGCTATTAAAACCTTGCTGGAAGGCATTGATTTTGATAAAGAAATTCCCGCTCTGCACGAACAATTAAAGAACACGCAGAGCGAAATGGAACGCACCAAACTCATCCGCCGCATTAAAACGATGGAAGAGTTTAAGGAAAGCGGCAACCGCCCCGAGTGGATGATTTTGAGCGTCCTGCCCGTCATCCCGCCGGATTTGCGCCCGCTCGTTCCGCTTGACGGCGGCCGTTTTGCGGCTTCCGACTTGAACGATTTGTATCGCCGTATTATCAACCGCAACAACCGCTTGAAACACATTGAATCCCTGCGCGCGCCGGAAGTAATGATTTACAACGAAAAGCGCCTCTTGCAGGAAGCGGTGGACGCGTTAATTGAAAACGGCGCCCGCGGTAAAGTGTTTATCGGCCCCGGCGGCAGACCTCTTAAATCTCTGTCCGACAGCATTAAAGGTAAACACGGCCGCTTCCGCCAAAACTTGCTCGGTAAACGTGTGGACTATTCCGGCCGCTCCGTAATTGTCGTCGGCCCGAACTTGAAGATCCACCAGTGCGGCTTGCCGAAATTGATGGCGTTGGAACTCTTCAAACCCTTTATCATCGGCGAATTGATGAAAAAAGAAGGCGTAACGCTGAAATCCGCCAAAAAGATGTTGGAAAGAGTCCGCCCCGAAATTTGGGATATTTTGGAAAAGGTAACCAAGAGCCACCCGGTGATGTTAAACCGTGCTCCTACCTTGCACCGCTTGGGTATTCAGGCGTTTGAACCGGTATTGATTGAAGGTAAAGCCATCCAGTTGCACCCGCTTACCTGCGCCGCCTTCAACGCTGACTTTGACGGTGACCAGATGGCCGTACACGTGCCGCTTTCTTTGGAAGCGCAAATGGAAGCCAGAACCTTGATGTTGGCTTCTAACAACATTTTGTCCCCGGCGTCCGGTAAACCGATTGCCGCTCCGTCCCACGATATGGTCTTGGGCGTAAGTTTCTTGACCAAGATTAAAGACGGCGACATCGGCGAAGGTTCTATCTTCGGCAGCAAAGAAGATGCCTTGGTTGCTTTGGAATACGGCAAACTTTCTTACCACGCCAAAATCAAAGTGCGCGGTATTAACGCTATCCCGGAACCCGGTTTGGACGGCAAAGACGAAAAAGACGCCTCCAAATGGAAAGATTATACTTCCGTGGGCCGCATTATTTTCAACCAGGCTATGCCGAAAGGTTGGGAATACATTAACAAAACGGTCGGCAAAAAAGAATTGGCCGCCTTGGTTGATGAATGCTACAAGAGCAAAAAGTATGGCCGCTACGAAGCCGTACAACTCTTGGATAAGATTATGAAGATGGGTTATCACTACGCCACCTTGTCCGGCTTGTCCATCTCCATTGCGGATATGACGATTCCGTCCGCCAAGCAGAAATACATTGACGAAGCCAAGAAAAAGGTCAAAGAAATTCAGGCCCAGGCCGAAGCCGGTATCATCACGGAAGGCGAACGCTATAACAAAGTTATTGATATCTGGACCCGCGTTACGGACGATGTAGCCAACGAACTCTTCAAAGAAATGAAGAAATTTGAAGAAGGCAAATACGATCCGACCAATAAGGAACACAGCGGCCAGCGCTTTAACGCCGTCTATTTGATGGCTGATTCCGGCGCCCGCGGTTCCCGCCAGCAGGTCCGCCAGTTGGCCGGTATGCGCGGTTTGATGGCTAAACCGCAGAAGAAACTGACCGGTGGTCAGGGCGAAATTATTGAAAACCCGATTACCGCCAACTTCCGCGAAGGCTTGTCCGTATTGGAATACTTTATTTCCACGCACGGTGGTCGTAAAGGTTTGTCCGATACGGCTTTGAAAACGGCCGACGCCGGTTATTTAACCCGCCGCTTGGTGGACGTTGCCCACAATGTAGTGGTAACGGAAGAAGACTGCGGCACCCATAACGGGATTGTGGTTAAATCCTTGATGAGCGGTGAAGAAATGGTGGAACCCATTGAAGAACGTATTTTGGGCCGCACCAGTTTGGAAGATGTCGTGGTGAAGGTAAAACGCGCCGACGGCACCGAAGAAGAAAAGACCATCATCAAAGAAGGCGATTTGATTACCTTGGAACAGAGCAAATTGGTCAAAAAATATGGCGTGGAATCTGTACGCATCCGCTCCGTGCTGACCTGCGAAGCCCCGTTTGGCGTATGCTCCAAATGCTACGGCTTGCAGTTGGCCACTTCTGCCAAGAGCAACCCCGGCGACTCGGTGGGTATTATTGCCGCCCAGTCCATCGGCGAACCTGGTACGCAGTTGACGTTGCGTACGTTCCACATCGGTGGTACGGCGTCGCGCGTATTGTCCCGCAGCCAGGCGGTTGCCGAAATTGACGGTAAAGTAACCTTTAAAGATATGAAGGTTATTACGAACCGTTACGATAATAAAATTTGTATTTCCAGAAACGGCTCTATCTTTGTTGAGGCCGGAAATGGTACAATAAAAGAATACAAGATTCAGTACGGTGCTTCCGTGTACACCACGGATAAAGCGACCGTGAAGAAAGGTTCTTTGCTCGCGGAATGGGACCCGCACTCTATCCCGGTGCTGGCCGAAGCGAACGGTACTGTAAAGTTGACCGACGTAATTGAAGGTATTACTTTGCAGGAAGAACGCAACAAAGTAACCGGCGTAATTGAACGCAAAATTACCGCGAGCCGTATGGGCAAAAAGAACCCGCGCATCAGCATTGAAGGCAAAGACAAGAAAGTAAACTTGCCGCTGCCTATTGATACAATCCTGATGGTGGAAAACGGTGAAGAAGTGGAACCCGGCGACGTGCTTGCCAAAATCGGGCGCGAAGCGGGCGGTACCAAAGATATCACCGGCGGTTTGCCCAGAATCGCGGAGTTGTTTGAAGCCAGACGCCCCCGCAACCCGGCAATTATTTCCGAGTTTGAGGGTATCGTAAGCCTGGAAACATCTCCCAAAGGTTTGATTGAGGTTGTCGTGCGGAACGAAGAGACCAACCAGGTCAAGCAGTACAGCATCCCGCAAGGCAAACACCTCGTAGTATATGAAGGCGATCACGTTGGCGTGGGCGAAGCCCTTACCGACGGCGCCATTGACCCTCACGACGTGCTGCGCGTGAAGGGCGAAAAAGAAGCGCAAGAGTTCCTGTTAAACGCCATCCAAGAAGTGTACCGCTTGCAGGGCGTTACAATTAACGACAGACATATTGAGGTTATTGTCCGTCAGATGTTGGGGAACGTGAAAATTCTGGATGCGGGCGACACCCACTTCCTCAAAGGCGAAATTTTAAGCCGCGCAAGTTGGCTTAGAGAAAACGCCAAGATGAAGGCCGAAGGCAAACGCTTAGCCGACGCTGAAACCATTTTGCTTGGTATCAGCAAAGCGTCCCTCGCTTCCGAATCGTTTATTTCCGCGGCCTCGTTCCAAGAGACGACGAAAGTCCTTACGGACGCGGCTATTACGGGCCAGGTGGACGAATTGCAAGGCCTGAAAGAAAACGTAATTGTAGGCCATTTGATCCCGGCGGGTACAGGTATTTCCGCCAGACAAATTGCCCAAGAGTTTGAACAAAAACGCAAAGAAACAGGAGAGAAGTAATAATGCCGACAGTAAATCAATTAGTGAAATACGGACGGGCGAAAGAAATTCACAGAACGAAATCCCCGGCGTTGCAAGCCTGCCCCCAGAGAAGAGGCGTTTGCACCCGTGTTTATACCACGACCCCTAAAAAACCGAACTCTGCTTTGAGAAAGGTGGCCCGTGTAAAACTTACTTCCAAAGTGGAAGTAACCGCTTATATTCCCGGTGTGGGACATAACCTCCAAGAACACTCCATCGTGCTCGTGCGCGGTGGCCGTGTGAAAGACTTGCCGGGTGTGCGCTATCACATCATCCGCGGCGCGCTGGACGCTTCCGGCGTGGAAAACAGAAAACAAGGCCGCTCTCTTTACGGCGTAAAGAGACCCAAAGCCGGTAAATAATTTTTAGGAGTTGAATAAAGAATATGCCGAGAAAAGGTTTAAGACCCAGAGACAGAAGACCGCAGCCCGCGCCGGATTATAAATATAATTCCGTGCTCGTGTCCCGGTTCATTAACAAATTGAATTTTGCAGGCAAAACCTCCACCGCCGAACGCTTGTTGGACGATGCGATGGCTATCATTGCCGAAAAAACCAAAGAAAACGCGCTTGATGTCTTCAATAAATGCATTGAAAACGTCCGCCCGCTCGTGGAAGTGAAAGCCCGCCGCGTGGGTGGTGCCAACTATCAGGTACCGACCGAAGTAAAACCCTTGCGCAGCACCTCCTTGGCTATGAGATGGCTCATCGGCGCCGCGCAGAGCCGCAAAGGCCGCCCGATGGCTGAAAAATTGGCCGAAGAAATTATGTTGGGCGCCAAAAAAGAAGGCACCGCTTTCAAAAAACGCGAAGACGTGCATAAAATGGCCGAAGCCAACCGCGCTTTCGCTCACTTTAAATGGTAATTTGGAATTAAGTTATGGCTGAATTCAAAACCTATCCGATTGATAAAATCAGAAACATTGGTATTATTGCCCACATTGACGCGGGTAAGACGACCACTTCCGAACGCATCCTGTACTATACGGGTAAAGTGCACAAAATCGGCGAAACGCACGATGGTGCTTCCGTAACCGACTGGATGGAACAGGAAAGAGAAAGAGGCATCACCATTACCTCCGCCGCTATTTACTGCGTGTGGAAAGACTGCCAACTCAACATCATTGACACCCCCGGCCACGTGGACTTCACGGCCGAGGTGGAACGCTCCTTGCGTGTGTTGGACGGCGCCGTCTGCTGCTTTGACGGTGTACAGGGTGTAGAACCCCAGTCTGAAACGGTATGGCGCCAGGCCGATAAATACCACGTTCCCCGTATTGCTTATATTAACAAAATGGACCGCATCGGCGCGGACTTTATCCGCTCTGCCAACTCCATTAAGGAAAAATTGGGCGGTAACGCCTGCCCGATTCAGTTGCCTATCGGCGCCGAAGATAAATTCGTCGGCATCGTGGACTTGGTAAAGATGAAAGGTGTCATTTGGGACGGCGACCACAACGGAGCCACTTTTAACGAAGTGGAAATTCCGGCTGACCTCGTAGATGCCGCCAAAAAAGCCCATACGGAAATGATTGAAAAACTCGCCGATTTTGATGAAGAAATTATGGAACGCTACTTAAACGGCGAAACGGACTTTACGGTTGAAGAAATCAAAAAAGCCATCCGCAAAGGTACGCTTACGGGTAAATTCTTCCCGGTTATCTGCGGTTCTTCCTATAAAAACAAAGGCGTACAGCCGCTTTTGGACTGCGTGAACGATTATCTACCCTCTCCTGTGGACGTTCCGCCGGTAAAAGGAATCAACCCCGATACGGGCGAAGAAGTACACCGCAAAGCCTCCAACAACGAACCCTTCTGCGGTCTTATTTTTAAAGTTCAGACGGATCCCTTTGTGGGTAAACTCAGTTTCTTCCGCATTTATTCCGGTACCTTGAAGGCCGGTGATACGGTCTTGTTCCCGGGCAAAAACGCTACGGAACGTATCGGCCGTATGATGCGTATGATGGCTGATAAACGCGAGGAAGTAAAAGAACTTGGCGCCGGCGAAATTGCCGCCACCGTGGCTATTAAAAACTCCCGCGTGGGTCAAACGATTTGCTCCCCCGAACACCCGATTGTGTTGGAAAGCATTACGTTCCCCGAACCGGTAATTTCCATTGCCGTGGAACCGAAATCCAAAGCCGACGAAGAAAAGATGTCCAACGCCTTGGCGCGCTTGGCCGAAGAAGACCAGACGTTCCGCGTCCGCACCGACGAAGAAACGGGCCAGACCGTTATTTCCGGTATGGGCGAACTCCACTTGGATATTATTGTGGACCGTATGAAACGCGAATTTAACGTGCAAGCCAATGTTGGCGCGCCGCAAGTAGCGTATCGCGAAACCATTACCAAAACCGTTGAACAGGAAACCAAGTTCGTACGCCAGTCCGGTGGTCGCGGTCAATACGGGCACGTATTCCTCCGCTTGGAACCGCAGGAAAAAGGCAAAGGCTTTGAATTTGTCAACGAAATTACCCAGGGCCGTATTCCGAAAGAATACATCCCGGCTATTGAAAAAGGCTGCCGCGAAGCGCTGGACTCTGGTGCGATCGCCGGTTACCCCTTGGTGGACATTAAAGTGGCCGTGTTTGACGGTTCGTTCCACGAAGTGGACTCCTCCGAAATGGCCTTTAAGATTGCCGCTTCTATGGCCTTGAAGGACGGCGCGAAGAAAGCCAACCCGATTATTCTGGAACCTATTATGAAGGTAGAAGTTGTGGCTCCGGAAGCCAACTTGGGTGATATTATCGGCGATTTGAGTTCCCGCCGCGGTCAGATTGGCGAAATGGGTGTCAGAGGCAACGTACGCTATGTACGCGCCGAAGTACCGCTCGCCGAAATGTTCGGTTACGCCACGAACGTACGCTCCCTGTCCCAGGGCCGCGCTTCGTTCACTATGGAACCGAGCCACTATGCCGAGGTGCCGGCTAACGTCGCAAAAGCGATTATTGAAAAACGCACCGCGGAAAAAGTGGCCGCTTAATAACCATTTTCCCCTGTGCCTAGACTTTCTGGGCGCAGGGGTTGCATCTTTCACATAAGGAGTGTAAACAATGGCAAAGGAAAAATTTTCCCGCAGCAAACCGCACGTGAACGTGGGTACGATTGGGCACGTGGACCACGGTAAGACGACGCTCACGACGGCAATCACGAAAGTATTGTCCAAAGAAGGCAAAGCCAAAGCGATGGCTTACAGCGATATTGCGAAGGGCGGTGTAGTGCGCGACGCTTCCAAGATCGTAACGGTAGCGGTCTCTCACGTAGAATACGAAACGGACAAGAGACACTACGCTCACATTGACTGCCCCGGCCACGCTGACTATATTAAGAATATGATCACGGGTGCGGCGCAGATGGACGGCGCTATCTTGGTGGTATCCGCTGTTGACGGCCCGATGCCGCAGACCCGCGAACACGTATTGTTGGCCAAACAGGTAAACGTACCGAAATTGGTTGTGTTCTTGAACAAAGTAGATTTGGTAGATGACCCGGAAATGTTGGATTTGGTAGAAGAAGAAATCCGCGACTTACTGGGCAAATATGAATTTGACCGCGATAACACGCCGATCATCCGTGGTTCTGCTTTGAAAGCCATTGAAGGCGACCAGAGCGAATTGGGTGAACCCTCTATCCACCGCTTGATGGACGCTTTGGATAGCTGGATTCCTGAACCGAAACGCGATACGGATAAACCGTTCTTGATGGCTGTGGAAGACGTATTTTCCATCACTGGCCGCGGTACGGTAGCGACCGGTAGAATTGAACGCGGTAAGGTACACGTGGGTGATCCGTTGGAAATCATCGGTTTCCGCGACACGTTGAACACGGTAGCGACCGGTATTGAAATGTTCCGCAAACTCTTGGACGAAGGTATCGCTGGCGACAACGTAGGTATTTTGTTGCGCGGTATTGACAAGAACCAAGTGGAAAGAGGCCAGGTATTGGCTGCTCCCAAAACGGTACATCCGCACAAACACTTTATGGGGCAAGTGTATATTTTGAAGAAGGAAGAAGGCGGACGCCATACTCCGTTGACTCCTGGTTATAAACCGCAGTTCTATTTGAGAACGACGGACGTAACGGGTGAATTGTCCTTCAAACAAGATATGATTATGCCCGGTGATAACGCCGAAATTGAAGTGAAATTGATTACGCCTGTGGCAATGGAAGAAGGCTTGCGCTTTGCAATCCGCGAAGGCGGCCATACGGTAGGCGCTGGCGTTGTAACCAAAATTATTGAGTAGTAAAATTGTTTAGTTCACTGTGGCGGGGGCATTTAACTATGCCCCCGCAGATAGTGTGAACAGCAATATTTTTAGAGATTTGTTCTCTCTTTTAAGGATAATAAGATGGCTAACGAAAGAATTACGATCGCGCTGGTTTGCACCGAATGCAAAAACAAAAACTATTACCAAGTGCGCGGCAAAAAGAAAGAATACAAGTTGGAAGTCAACAAGTTCTGCAAAAAATGCGGAAAGAGCACCAAGCATAAAGAAGGCAAAGCCTAAGATTTTTTGTGGGAGCGTCGGTTAACTGGTAAACCACCGGTCTCCAAAACCGGGACTGAAGGTTCGAGTCCTTCCGCTCCTGCCAGGTTTTATATCAAGGAAACGGATATTTATGAATAAAGCAATCAATTTTCTCAAACAATCTGTTGGCGAATTGAGAAAATCCACCTGGCTTTCCAGACAGGAAGTGGTCCAATCCACTATCCTCGTTATGATTGTAGTGGCGTTGGTGTCTGCGTATGTCGGCGTCATTGACTTTGGCCTGACCAAAGTGTTGGGCGCAGTAGTCGGGGGTCGCTAATGGAAGAAAAAGCGTGGTACGTCGTGCACACCCAAACGGGGCACGAGGACAAAGTAAGAGAAAAAATCCTGCTTAATATTGACATCCAGGGCTTTGGGGACCGCGTTTTTCAGGTCCTGGTTCCCACCGAAGAAGTTGTTGAAGTCAAACAAAACAAGAAAATTTTACGCAAACGGAAATTTTTCCCTGGTTATGTGCTGGTACAGATGTTAATGACCAGCGAAGCATATTGGTTTATTAAGAATATTACGGGCGTAACCGGTTTCTTGGGTGATCCGAACCCCGTTCCGCTGCCGGAAGAAGAAATTGCCGGTATCGTAGAACTGACGGACAACCCCTCCGGCAAACCCAAACACGTGGTGGAATTTGAACGCGGCGAAAGCGTTCGCATTACGGAAGGCCCGTTCAAGCATTTCATCGGTGAAGTGGAAGAAGTCAACGAGCAGAAGAACAAACTTAAAGTTATGGTTACGGTCTTTGACCGCAAAACCCCGGTGGAAGTGGACTTCTTGCAAGTAGAAAAGAACTAGATTTTACCGCAGTAAAGCAGTAAAAAATACGGAGTAACAACAAAATGGCAAAAGAGAAAAAAATTAAAGGTTACATCAAATTGCAGATTCCTGCTGGCGCCGCTAACCCGGCTCCGCCCGTGGGTCCGGCTTTGGGCCAGCACGGCGTGAACATTATGGAATTTTGCAAACAATTCAACGCCAAGACGGCTAAAATGGAAAAAGGTATTAAGATCCCGGTCATCATCACCGTTTATGAAGACCGCTCCTTCACCTTCATCACCAAGATGCCGCCTATGGCTGTGCTGATTATCAAAGAATTGGGCCTCGCCAAAGGTTCCGGCGCTCCCCACAAAGATAAAGTCGGCAAGATTACCCAAGCCCAGTGCGAAAAAATCGCCGCGCAGAAACTGCCCGATTTGAACACGAAAGACATTAAACAGGCCGCCGAAATGGTAAAAGGCACCTGCCGCAGTATGGGTGTGGACGTAGTAAAATAAATTTAAACTGAGGGAGGGCGAAAACGCCCGTTAAAACCTAAGGAGTATTTAAGATGGGAAAAAGATTGGAAGCCGCACAAAAGACGTACGACAAGTCCAAAGTTTACACGATGGCGGAAGGCGCTCAAATCGTAAAAGATAACGCCAAAGCCAAATTTGACGAAACCGTTGAAATCCACGTGAAACTTGGTATTGATACCAAAAAAGCCGACCAGCAGGTCCGCACCACCGTCGCCTTGCCGCACGGTACGGGCAAGACCAAACGCATTGCCGTTATCGCCAAAGGCGAACACGCGCAAGAAGCCCAACAGGCCGGCGCCGACAGAGTCGGTTGTGAAGACATTGTGGACGAAGTGCTCAAAGGCAAAATTGACTTTGACGTACTCGTTGCCACCCCGGACACGATGAGAGACTTGGCCAAAGCCGCCAAAATCTTGGGTCCGCGCGGTCTTATGCCGAACCCGAAGAGTGGCACCGTAACCTTTGACTTGGCTAACACCATCAAAGCGTTGAAAGCGGGCCGCATTGAGTTCAAGGCCGATGCGTACGGTATTGTGCACGCCATCATTGGCAAAGCGTCTTTTGACGCCGCCAAACTGGCCGAAAACGCCAAAGCGGTAATGGATACCATCCTCCGCGTGAAACCCAGCACCTCCAAAGGTGTGTATGTGCAGAGCGTATCGCTCAGTTCTACTATGGGACCCGGCGTATTTGTCAGTTACAAATAAGTTCTCTTTTGCACACGAAAACCCCGCAACTTTTTCGGTTGCGGGGTTTTTTGTGCCCTATTTGGCGGACAATTTGCTATTATCTTTTTATAATATAAAAAAGCCGTACGTGGGAGAACCTTATGAAACCTCTTGTACTCCGTACTCTTTGTATTTTTACGATTTGTTTGGCGTCTCAAACCTTGTTTGCCCAAGGAAAACCTGTCCGCAAGGGGCCCGGTGCGCTTACCAAAATAGCCAAAGCGGCGCGCCCCAAAGTGCCCAACCGGACTTTTTCGTTTCCCAATTTGGAAAAACTACTCGTCCAACGGGAGTTACGTACGCGCCAAGCCCTGGAAAAATTGTCGCTGTCGCAGCCCTTGCTTTTGCCGGATGAAATGCCTGCTGTTTCCGTCAGTGGTTGGCCGTGGAAACGCGACCCGTTGGGGCCGTATGTGGAACTCCCGTTTTTTAAGCGTTTATCGCCCGAAGCCCAGCGTAATTATTTCTTGGCGGCCAATAACCGCGCTATCGCCACGCTGTGGAAACAACGCACGGCCTTGTTTAAGGCCTTAAAAGCCCGGGAAAACGATTTTTTAACGCAAAAGGTATCCGAACCTATCGC
This sequence comes from Candidatus Avelusimicrobium stercoris, assembly GCF_002437085.1. Taxonomy (NCBI): domain Bacteria; kingdom Pseudomonadati; phylum Elusimicrobiota; class Elusimicrobia; order Elusimicrobiales; family Elusimicrobiaceae; genus Candidatus Avelusimicrobium; species Candidatus Avelusimicrobium stercoris. The sequence continues at coordinate 23,413 of NZ_DJOA01000004.1, forward strand.
AAATCCCTTTGCGCAAATGGCGGCCCAAATTGGGCCAGAAATCAAACAGGTAATGTTGGGCGAAATCCACGACTACATTTGGTTACAGCCGGGCATAGGCACCTTTTTGGAAGCCCTGCGGGCCAAATATCCCAACCGCAAAATGGTGTTGGCAACGGAGTTTTTGCCGCGGGGTAAAAAGAATATGCTTTCCGCGCGCGAGTGGATGAGCAAAGCCAACCCGGAATACGAAGCTTTGTTTAAAACCGCCACCCGCGTGGGCATCCGCATTAAAGGGCTGGAAAGCAGTTATGTTTTTTATCATACTCCGCCGCAAATGGAGGTCCCCGGCGTAACCCCGGAAGAGGAGGTAAATATGTGGAGTACACCCGAGGGGATGCGTGTGCGCAATGTGGATTGGGCCAAGGCCATAGCCGAATACCGCCAAGAAGAGCCGGATGCCCTGTTTATTGTTTATGCTGGGGCGGACCATTTGGATTATTCCAAACTCTCTTCGCTTGCCCGCCGTTTCCCGCGGGAGGAAACCTTTATCGGTATGGTTTTCCCGTATGTATTGGACGAAGGGCAAATAATGACGTGCGACCTGGTGGACGAGGCCTTGCCCGCTTTAAATACAGTAAAATACCTCTCGTGGCCGTCCAAAGAGTTGCGGAACTTGGCCGGGTTTGATGTGCGTATCAAATTGCCGGAGCCGGCCAAACAGGAAGCAAAATGAAGCGGTTACTTGTATTTCTCTTTTTGTTCTGTTGCGCAAGCGCAGTTTGGACGCAGGTAAGCGTGCTGACGGTTACCGACGAGGACAAACACACGACAAAGGAAGATTTTTACCATACCTTTGAGTATTTTATCAAACCGGCTGGCGGCGGACAGCAAGCCAAGTGCCAGGCTACGCGCATTGGGCGGCGGTGGTTCGCCACGGCGGCGCATTGTGTGGCGCAAACCTGCCAGAACGGTTGCACTATTCAAATGGACTTATTGGAGCGCCCCGTATCCGCTTTGGCAAAAGTCTCGCACACGGCTAAAAAGCCTGCGGTGTTTATTCACCCGGGGTATTCGTCTAAGGTGTTTGTCAAAAATGATTTTGCCCTTATCCGTTTGGACCTAGACCGTGCTCCCCTTACTTATTATCGCCACGCTACCAAAAAACAGCCGTATAACCGTGCGATAACAGAGGCGCAATTTTCCGCCTATTTGGAGCAAAACCGCAAAGCAAAAAGCCAGTTTGCTCATATCAAAAGCCCCGAACTGCCGCCTTTGGTATTATTTGATAATTTTAATGCCATTATTGATCGCAAAATTTCCGTTATTTCTATTTTTGACGGTGTGCGCAAAATAGCGCCCGACCCTTATGCCGTGCATTATGTAAAAGCGTTGGGGTTTGCTTACACCAAGAACTTTGGCATCCGCAAAGGGATGAGTGGCTCGGGCGTAATGACCAATACCGGGGAATTAATCGGTATTGTGTCCGGCAATATGACCTCCTCTTACTGGGCGAAAACAAAAAATGGCAAAAAGGTGCCTGCTACGGAAGAGTTATTTATGTTCCCTGTATTTAATGCCGATGTAGCCGCTTTTATGGAACAGTCAATGGGGAGCGATTATTATAAATTAAGTTGGAAGGACGCCTATCCGTCCTTTGTGCGTAAATCCCGGCGCAATTATGCTTCTGTGATAGATTCCGTCAATTATATTAACAAACAAAACACAAGCATTAGCAGGCCGCCACTCAATGCGCTAGGTAGCGATTAATTAAGCGACACTCCTTGTAGTGTTGCACGCTAACGCAGCAACCTTTGGAAAAAGTTTTTCTGCCTAATAAAAACCCCCGTTTTAAACGGGGGCTTTTAAAACTAATTATTCTTGGCTTCGCGCTTGGCCTTTCGGCGGGCGTTACGCTTGTCCAAGCGTTCCTGCTTGGTGGTGCGGCGTTTGTAGCCGACGTGCTCAGGCGTGGTCGGGGCTTCGTTGTCAAAGTCGCCGTTCCACTCAAATTCCCGTCCGCCCACTACTAGGGAATCTCCGTCCTGCACCCCGTATTTAAGGAGCGCTTTTTCCAGACCGATTTTTTTGAAGATTCCACGCAAACGCGCAATGGCTTCTGGTTGGTTGAAGTTTGTCATAGCGATAAACTCTTCCACCTTTTTGCCCGTAATGTGGATGACGTCCTCTTCGTCGCGGGAAATGGCGAAAATCGGCTCCACCCGGTGCGTGGCCGCGGCTTTTTTCACCTCTACCGGGGCTTCCACGGGCGTAGCGGCCAAGATTTTGACCACTTCGTCCAACACCTTGTTTACGCCCTCACCCGTTGCGGCGGACATCAGCATTACTTTGTGCTTTTTAAATTTCTTTTTAATCGTTTCGTATGCTTTTTGCGCTTCGGGCAAATCCATTTTGTTCACCACGATAATGCGCGGTTTGGAAAACAGGTTTTTATCAAAGGTTTTCAGTTCGTTTTCAATTACTTTTACCGATTTTTCCGCGTTCATCCCGTTAAAGCCCGTCGGGTCCACCAAGTGGAGCAGTACGCGGGTGCGCTCAATATGCTTTAAAAATTGCGTTCCCAACCCTTTGCCCTCGCTGGCGCCCTCAATAATACCCGGGATATCGGCGGTGGCAAAACTGAGCCCTTTGTGCAAGGTAATGCCCAAGTTGGGATTTAAGGTGGTAAACGGATAATCCGCAATGCGCGGGCGCGCGGCGGAAATGCGGCTTAAAAAGGTGCTTTTGCCTGCATTGGGGAATCCGACTAATCCCAAATCCGCCAAAACTTTGAGTTCCAAAAACAGCGTAACTTCTTCGCCCGGCTGGCCGTTTTCGGCAATGTGCGGGGCGGTGTTGTTGCGGGTTTTAAAGGATTGGTTTCCGCGGCCGCCCATACCGCCTTTGGCGACGGTAAATTGCTGCCCGGCTTCGGTCAAATCCACAAGCACTTGGCCGTCTTTTTTAACAATCGTGCCGCACGGCACGCGGACGATTTTATCTTCTCCGGCTCGGCCCGTTTTGTTGTACGTGCCGCCCTTTTCGCCGTTTTGGGCTTCAATATGCGGGTTATACGCCAGTTCCAGAAGCGTGGTTAAGTTGGGGTCGGCCTGCAAAATAATGTCGCCCCCTTTGCCGCCGCAACCGCCGTTCGGGCCGCCGAACTCAATGAATTTTTCGCGGCGGAAAGATAAGCAGCCGTCCCCGCCTTTGCCGGCGGTGAGGTAAATTTTAACACGGTCTAAAAAACTTCCGGATTGCATAAATTCGTCCTTTCTACACTTAAATCGGTTTTGGCCGGAAACCAAATTAATATTCGGTTTGGGCCAGCAGTTTTTTGGACAAACGGCGTTTCGCCTTGGTGCGTGCCCTTTTTACCTTGGCCCGCGCAGGCGACTTGGTGCAGGTGTAAACCCACTCGTCTTGCGAAACGTGCAGTTCGTCCTTCTTCATATCTTTATTGTATCATACGGGGGATATTTTTGCCCCCCGCTTAAATGTACTACAAAAAAAGCGGCAGGAGTTATCCTGCCGCTTTTTAAACTGTGAAGCGCTTATTTGGCCGCGTCGGCTTTTTTGGCCTTGGCGGGAGCCTTTTTCGCAGCCGGTTTCTTGGCGGCGGGCTTTTTGGCGGCTTTTACAGCCGGTTTTTTAGCGGGCTCTTTGGCTTCTTTGGTTTCCGCAACTTTCGGGTACACGGAAATTTGCTTTTTGCCTCTCGTTACCCATTCAAAAGTAACAATGCCGGCGACGCGGGCAAAAAGGCTGTCATCGCTGCTTCTAGAAACGTTGGTACCGGGCAAGAATTTGGTACCGCGTTGGCGGACGATGATTTCCCCAGCGTTTACAAACTGGGAGCCGTAGCGTTTAATACCTAAACGCTGGCCGTGGCTGTCTCTTCCGTTGGAGGAAGAACCTTGTGCTTTTGTATGTGCCATAGTTTAGTCTCCCAAGTTATGCTAACTGGATATCCGTAATTTTGATTTGCGTTAAATCCTGTCTGTGGCCGATGGTTCTTTCGTAACCTTTTTTCGGTCTCTTTTTGAAAACGAGGATTTTCGGACCTCTCAAATGTTTGACCACTTGAGCGGTGACCTTGGCCGTGTTACCGGCTTTGGCATCTGCCGAGGTACCTTCTTCGTTAGCGGCCCAGAGGACTTTCAAGTCCACATTGGCGCCTACTTCCGCGTCCAGTTTTTCAACCTGCAGATTTTGACCGGGCTTAACCCAGTACTGTTTTCCACCAGTTTCAATAATTGCGTACATAAGTTTATTATACCAAATAAAGAGACACCTCTCCCGTCCCCTTTGCCTTGCGGCGCGGGGCCAAAAGGGCGTTCTCCCTTAATTTGTATATATATTATAACATAAATTTGGCGCTTATGGCGGAGGCGTTATTTTCGGCAGACGTGCAGGCAGAGTGCAAATTTAATAAAATATAAAAAAGAGATTTAAGGACTATGCCTACTAAAATGAAAGAAGATTATTATCAAATCCTCGGTATTGAGCGTACCGCCACCGAGGTAGAAATTAAGTCTGCGTTCCGGCGCCAGGCGATGAAGTACCACCCGGACAGAAACCCGGGCAATAAAGAAGCCGAGGAACAATTTAAAAAAGTAAACGAAGCGTTTTCCGTCTTGTCCGACCCGCAAAAAAAGCAAATGTATGACCAATACGGCCACGAGGGCGTATCGGGCGCGGGCGGTTTTGGCGGATTTAATGCCGGGGGCTTTGGGGATATTAACGATATCTTCGGCTCTGTTTTCGGCGATATGTTTGGCGGGGCTTTTGGCGGCGGACGCCGCGGGGCTCCGCGTGCACAACGGGGGGAAGATTTAAAATTAGACGTTACCCTGACGTTGGAGGAAGCCTTTGCAGGCAAAGAAGTTCCCGTGGATTATACCCGCCTGGATAACTGCGCCGAGTGCGACGGTTCCGGTGCGGCCCCGGGTTCTGCGCGCAAAACTTGCCGCTCCTGTAACGGTACGGGTACGGTAACGTATTCGCAGGGATTTTTCAGTATGCGCCAAGTGTGCCCCGATTGTGGCGGCAAAGGTACGGTGGTTGAAAAGCCGTGTGCCGCCTGCAAAGGTAGCGGCACCAAACGCGTAAAGGAACATATTACGGTTAAAATTCCTTCCGGTGTGCGCACGGGTGTAACATTGCGCGTGTCCAATGGGGGCGATATCGGCACCAACGGCGGCGGATTTGGCGATTTGTATGTAGAAGTCCACGTGAAAGAGCATAAAATCTTTAAACGTGCGGGCGATGACTTGCTGATTGATGCGCCGATTACTTATCCGCAGGCAGTATTGGGCGGAAGCATTAAAGTACCGACGATTGAGGGCAAGGAAATTGAGGTTACAATTCCCAAGGGCACGCAGTTCGGCTCTGTGATTAAAGTACAGGGCAACGGGATGCCGCGCTTGGGTAAAAAGGGCTTTGGGGATTTGCTTGTCAATGTAAAAATTGAGGTAATCAAAAAGCCGACGGCCCGCCAAAAGGAACTGTTGGAAGAACTCGCCAAGGAAACGGGTGGCAAAAAGAGTTTCCTCAAAGAGTTATTTTCGTAAGGTATTATAAAAACAAAAGAAGCGGTCCGCCGAAAATAGGCAGGCCGCTTTTTTGTGATAACAACGGACAAAAGGGCCCAAAGTTGTTATAATAATTTTGTTGCAAAGCGGGTTTAAAAGCCCGTTACAATTTAATTCTGTTTTTGGAACCGTATGTGGAATACGGTGCGCTGCTTGGATACAAGCGGCATAGTTAGGATCCAAAAACAGTCGTTTTAGGCACAACGTGCGCGAGCCGATCCCTCGCGTGCGCTGTGCCGAGTGCTTTCTGCCATATTTTTATATGGCAGAAGGCCACGGCTGTTATTATTTGGGTTATCCTAACTAGCCCGGTAGTAACAGCCGTTTTTTATGGGCATTTTCTCCAAAGGCAGAACAAGGAGAAAATAATGAAAGGATTTATGAATACTTTATTGTCATTCCAGGGCCCGCA
>NZ_DJOA01000004.1:29446-46419 GCF_002437085.1 Candidatus Avelusimicrobium stercoris
AAGCGGGAACCTGGAATCCAGAGATAAAATGAGGAGTTTTTCTAATCAACAGACTGGATCCCGGATCCACGTCCGGGATGACAACTACAACAACCGATCCCGTAACCCTGCGGGCCGCCAAGCACTACGGGATGACAACTTTATGAAAAAAGAAAGTCATCCTGAACGGGCGGCCCGCAGGGTTTCAGGATCTACCTCTTGGGTTGTTTGCCGTGCGGCCACTTGTGCTAGTGGGGTCATTCCCGAGTGTTTTAGTCGGGAATCTGTTGTTGCGAAACGACGAGATTCCGTACAGAAACCTTACGGAATGACGTCTGCTTGGGGTGGCCGCACGGCAAGCGCGGGTTTTACCTTGATTGAACTTTTAGTCGTTGTTCTCATTATCGGCATTTTAGCGGCGGTGGCTCTGCCGCAATACCAAAAAGCCGTTACCAAGGCGCGGTTTGCTACAATTCGTACCGTAGTGGAAAATTTGTACCAGGCGGAAGAAATATTTTATTTAGCAAACGGCTATTACCAAGCCAATACGGATTTATTGGATTTTGACTACAAGGGGCGTTGCACTGGAACTGATGTGCTGACTTGTGATAAATGGTTTGTTGTGGATATTCTGGGTGGCGCTGGTGTGGTTACCAACCCAGATTCTTTGTATATTAATGCGTACTATTGCCCCAAAGTGCAAGCGGGGGCAAGTTGCGGGAATAATGCGGAATTTGTGTACACGCATTATTTGGCACACTCTTCTAAACCCGGGCAAACGACTTGCGTAGGTTATACTACAGAAGGAAAAGCCTTTTGTAAAAGTTTCCAATAAAAAGCCCCCGCCATTAAAGCGGGGGTTTTGCAAAAAATGTTTTGCTTACTCAATAATGCCGCCGCCGAGGACAATGTCCCCGTTGTACATTACGGCGGATTGCCCCGCGGTAATGGACATTTGCGGCTCCGCAAATTCGGCTTCTATGCGCCCGTTTTCCAATACGCACACGGAGGCTTTGGCCGGGGTATGCAAGTTGCGGATTTTAATTTCGCAGGTAAATTCCTGTGCTGGGGCTTCTCCGGCTACCCAACTCACGCGCTGTGCCGTCAGTTTTTGGGAGTATAACGCTTCCTTGGGGCCGATAACCACTTGGTTTTTGACAGCATCCAAGCGGACGACATACATCGGCGTTTTAAAGCCGCTAATGCCCAAACCTTTGCGTTTGCCAATGGTATAGTGCCATAAGCCTTCGTGGCGGGCAACTACTTGGCCGTCCAGCGTAACGATATCGCCCGGCTTGCTGGGGAAGTTTAACAAATCGTTATAATCCCCGCAGTAAAAGTCCTGGCTGTCCTCTTTGTCGGCCACTTCCAGCCCGGCCTTGCGCGCGATTTCGCGGATGGCGGGTTTGGTCATTTCGCCCAACGGAAACAGCACGCGGGAAAGTTGCCGCTGGGTTAAGCGGTGTAAAAAGTAACTTTGGTCGCGCGATAAATCCTTGGCCTTTTTGAGCAAATATTTGCCCGTTTTTTCGTCAAACTCCACGCGGGCATAGTGTCCGGTGGCAAATTTATCAAATTTAATGCCTTGCTTTTCGGCGGCGCTGGGCAGAACGCCGAATTTAATCAAACTGTTGCACAGCACGCACGGGTTCGGCGTGCGCCCGCAGGAGTATTCCAGGCGGAAGTTATCCAGCACGGCGCGGCGGTACGGGTCCCGGCAGTCCACTTTTACAAAATCAATGCCCAAGTGCTTGGCGATTTTCTCCACCTCTTCCAGGTCTTCTTTTTCCGGCGCCAAGCAGGCGTTTTTGTGATACGGCCCCTCGGGGACCGGGAGCGACGGGTCCCATACAATCATCGTAGCGCCAATGACGTGGTAACCCTTGTCTTTTAAAATAACGGCCGAAGCGGCGGAATCTACCCCGCCGGAGAGGCCGATTAGGATTGTCTCTTTTTCCATCAATTCCCTCTTTGTGTTAAATTGTACTTTAGGTTGAAAGCCAAAAGGACACTATATTATAGTATTTCCCCTTGTGCAAACGCTACCTTCAATAAAAAATACCCGGCGGGTGGCCGGGTATTAAATCAGTTGTTTTGGTTTTGCTCCGCCGCGGGGACGGGGGCTGAAACCTCGTGATTGGCGGGATTATTGTTATACAATTTACGCACGGAGGGGTAAATCTTCTTAAACGCCGCCACAATGTGCGGGTCAAACGATTTGCCGGATTCCTCTAAAATATACGCGTAGGCGTCGTCAGTTTTCCACGCTTTTTTATACACGCGGAACATACACAGCGCGTCAAATACGTCGGCCACTGTTACAATGCGGGCCTCTATCGGTATTTCCTCGCCCTTTAAGCCCTTGGGGTAGCCCGAGCCGTTCCACTTTTCGTGGTGGTAAAGACTCATCTTGTGTGCGATTTTAAGCACCTGAGAGTGTGCCCCTTCCAAAATGCGCCCGCCGTAAATGGTGTGCGATTTCATAATTTCAAACTCTTCGGGGGTCAGTTTGCCGGGTTTTAGCAAAATGTTGTCCGCCAAGGCTACTTTGCCGATATCGTGCAAGGGGCTGGCGTTTTTGATAAGTTCGGCATCGTGCTTGTTAAGCCCCAGCGCCAAGGCCAGCAAGTAAGAAATAATGCTGATGTTTTTTAAGTGGGCGCGGGTGTCCTGCTGGTCGCGGTATTCGGCGGTAACGGCTAGGCGGTAAATGGTTTCTAACTGGGCCACGTGGACATCTTGGTACAGTTTGGCAATTTCAATCGCGCTGCCCGCCAAGGTGGCAAGCAGGAGCAAAATGCCCTCGTCTTTTTTATCAAAGGGGGTTCCGTCGGATTTATTGGCTACCTGAAAAACGCCCAGCACTTTGCCGGAGTTGTTTTTAAGCGGAATAGCCAGCATAGAGTGCGTGCGGAAATCGGTTACCATATCCACATCCATAGAGAAGCGCGGGTCCTCGTAGGCGTTGGGCAGGTTGACGGTTTCACCCGTGCGGGCCACCAAAGAAATGACCCCGTTACCGTTAAGCGGCACGCGGATTTCGGTATGTTCCAAGCCGCGCCCTTGGGCGATTTTGGACCAAAGTTCGTTTTTTTCTACGTCTTTTATGTAAATGGTGCACCGCCCGACATCCAACATTTTGGTAATTTGTTGTGCGATGATGTCCAGCAGTTTATCAAGGCGGAGTTCGCAGGAGATGCGCGCGCCAAATTCCACCAGTAAGTTTAACTTTTCCTCGGCGGAAAGTTTGCCGTTTTCCGGCCTAAATGATTCCATATGCTTCTCACCCGTTCAAACGTACGAAGTGGTCTGCCTTGGCTGATGGATAAAATTTCTTCAAATAAAAATTTAATTCCAAGGCGGACAGCCCTGACAATGTAAACACAGTCCCTGTCTGTGTCCGGGCGGCGCTTTGCACGGCGCGGAGCCAAACTTCGGGAGCGCGGTTAAACCGTACAAAACTGTAACCGAACGCGGGAGCATCCGCATCCTTATACAAACACTCTACAAAATTTTTTTTAAAAAGTGTCTTTAAAATTGTTTGCGCTTTATCAAACGCTTTTCCCTCGCGCAGAAAGAGGGCTCCTTTGTCTAACCGAACGGGGGCGTTTTTAAAGGCTTCCGCGTTTGCCGGATTACGGGGCAGGATATCCGTAACAAATTTAAGTTGCTTGGCAAACTCTTGCGCTTGGCGGCGGTGCTTGGCCCACGCAGCAAAGAGTTGCGGGGCACGCAACAGGAATAAATATACGTCTATGCTGTCCGTTAAAAGGGGGAGTTGTCCGGCCTTTTGCCAGCGGGCAATTAAGCGTTTGACCGCGCGGCGGCTTTGGCGTACGTCCCCATACACATAATCAAACAGGCCGCTGGGCGTGTTTGTCCATAGGACAGTGCGGTACTTTTGGTTGGCGGCTTTTAAAACGCTTGCAGCCAAGTCAGGCGTGCAAAATTCCGCTTCCAAGGACGGCAAATAAATAAGCGTGGGCTTTTCGGGTGCAGCGGAAATGCCTTGTTCTCTAAGCACTTTTGCTAATGACGGTGTGCGGCGCGGGAGCAGTTGGGTAACATAGTTTACCCAGCCAAACCCAACTAAGCGGGATATACCCGTCTTGCGCGCCAAAAAGATAAGTCCGCAAGAGCGCAAGAACGCCCCCAACCGTACCGCGCGGCTAAACAAACGCGGGTACGGGGTGCGCCAAGAAAGGAGCGTAAACAGCGTTTTTGGCAGCGTATTTAGTTGCAGGGTGCGGCGCAGTTCCAGCATATGCTCGGCGGTTGGAATTTTGCCCGCACAGGCCTGCGTGCAACGCCCGCAAAGCAGACAGGAGTTGACGGCTCTTGCGAGCAATTCTCGGTTCTTTTTTACGTCCAGTTTTTTTTCGGCAATCAGGCGCGCCAGTTGGTTGCGCCCGCGGGGGGAAAAGGTTTCCTCTCCCGTCAGCCAATAGGTCGGGCAGGTCTGCTGGCAACTGCCGCAACGGTTGCAAGAGCAAAGGGAATCGTACACGCTCCGCTCGCCAAACGGCGTATCTATCAGCGTTAAGTGGCGTTTGGAGTGCAAGGGGTCTAACTGCGGAGGAATAAAATCAAACATTTGTTTCTCCTGCTAAAACGGGGAAGAGATCCCCGGGGTCTAACTGCTTTTTAATAGCCCCCCAAGGCAAATTGCCACTAGCGCGCACGAACGGCTTTTCCGGCGCGGTGGGTACGGGCCTGGCGTAAATTTTAAAGGTCAGTTGGGTTACTATCCCTAGGGTGCCTTGTGAACCCGCAAACAGGCGGGTTAGGTGGTATCCGGCGGCGTTCTTCATTAATTTGCCGCCGTAGCGGACATACGACCCGTCCGGCAACAGAGCTTCCAGTCCCAAAACTTGCGCATAGAAGGACGGCAGACAACCCGAGCAAAAGGCCCCGCCCAGCGTACCTTTGCTGTCCGGCAGAACGCTGTAAACGCCCGCCTGCTTTAAGGCGCGCGCCAAGGTTTTTATGGCCACGCCCGCTTCGGCAGTTACGGTGTAATTGGTTTTATCAATTTCCAAAATGCGGTTTAGCGTTTGAGTGGATATTATATTGGCGGCCTTTGTTTTTAAGCGGGAATTTTCCCCGGTAATCAGGCAAGGCGCGTGCGCGTTTTTGCGCATTAAAATTTTGTCCGCCAGTTGCTTGATAGCGGGGGATAAAGCCGCTTGCGCACGGGCTTTTTCATCGTAATTTACCGGGATTAATTTAAGCGGGTTGGCTAAATTTTCCGGGTCTAAGGCTTTTTTAATTTGCGTGAAAAGGTCCAAGGTTGGCTTATCGTACTGATAAGCCATTACGGAGCGTTTTTCCACACCTATGCCGTGCTCGCCCGATACGGTGCCGCCGCAATCCACACACGCCTGCAAAATTTCTTTTAGCGCGCGGGTTACGCGGACGGTGTCTGGGCGGTTGCGTTCGTCAAAAACAATCTGTGGGTGAAAATTGCCATCCCCCGCGTGAAAAAGCAGGCTTGCGTAAATGTGCTGTTCGTCCAAAATACGCCGTACCTTGGCAAGTGCGCGGGGCAGTTCGCTTCTGGGCACGGTGCCGTCGCCCACCATTACGTTGGGGGCCAGCCGCGCCATTGCCGCATAAGCCGCCCGTCTGCCGAACCATAAGCGTTGGCGTTCGGCTTCCGTCTTGGCGGGCAAAAATTTAAGCGAGTGGTTTTTAAGGCAAATTTCTTCCAACTGTTTTTCCTGCTCATCAATTTCGGCGGGCGTGCCGTCCAACTCCAAAATAAGCAGGGCCTTGGCGTCCAGCGGGTAGCCCGCGTGGGCAAATTCCTCCACGGCGCGGGTGGTGATGTCGTCCATTGCTTCCACGCACCGCGGAATAATGCCTTCGGCCGCCAAATCGCTGACGGTTTGTACGCTGTCCGCCAGCGATGGGAAAGTTACTAAAAAGGTTTTAATGTGCTTGGCTGCGGGCAGGATTTTTACCTTTAATTGTTTAATTACGCCGAGCGTCCCCTCACTCCCCGCAATAAGCCCGATAAAATCGGGGCCGCTGTCTTGGCGGGACAAGTGAATTTCCGTACCGTTTGGCATTACAAAATCTACTTCCAAAACGTGGTCAATCGTGCCGCCGTATTTCATACAGCGCGCGCCGCTTGCGTTTTGGGCTAAGTTGCCGCTTAACGAGCAAACGCGCTCGCTGGCCGGATCCGGCGCGTAAAAAAAGCCAAGCGGTGCAAGGGCGTCCTGTAAGTCGCCCCCAGTAACGCCGGGCTCCACTAGCGCAAAACCTGCCTGGGTGTTTATTTGCAAAATCTTGTTTAGCGGAGCTACATTTAAAATAACGCCCCCGTTTAAGGCGGCGCAACTGCCCGCGTGGTTGGTGGCGCTTGCGCGCGGCACAAAAGGAATATGATAGCGGTATAACACCTTTAATACCGGGGCGATGACATCCGCCCGGCGCAAATGGATAAGCGCGTCCGGCCGCGTGCGGGATAAAGAACAATCATATGCGTAAACGGAAAGGGAAACCTCATCGGTCAGCAGGTTTTCTTTACCCACTATTTTTATAAGTTCTGTAAAAGCGGCAGACGGTATTTTCATAAAGTAATGCAAATTTTACACGGACAAGCGTGAACTTTTTGTATATTATTATTATATTATTTGTGTAAGGGACAAAACCAATGCAAACCCAAAAGAACCCCAAGCGCGTAGTGGTAGTGGGCGATGTACACGGCCAGTTTGACCCGTTTGTCAAAATTTTGCGCCACGCAAAACTGATAGACGCTCAAAACAACTGGTGCGGCGGGCACGACCGTTTGGTGCAAATGGGGGATATCTTTGACAGAGGGCCCTTTTCCCGCAAGGTAGATGACTTGTTGGATACTATCCAGCAGCAGGCCAAGGCGGCGGGCGGAGAAGTGGTACGACTGGTGGGCAACCACGAGTTGGAGCCACTGTTGTCCAACTTTGTTATTTCCGGGTTTAGCAAAGAGGAAGCCCAATTTATGCGCGAGAAAATGACCCGCCAAGTGCTCTGCGGCGATTTACGCGCGGCGTATGCCTATAAGGGGTATCTGTTCACGCACGCGGGCGTAACGCGCAAACTGTACCGTATTTTCCAAATGCAGTTGGACGAGCCCAGTTCCAACAATTTGGCGGTACTGATTAACCTGATTTTTAAAGAATCCATTAAGCACGAATTTTTTAAGCACCCTATTTTTAACATTAGCATCCACCGCAAAGGGGTGGACCGCTTTGGCGGGATTTTTTGGGAGGATTTGGATGATTTGGTGGCCTCTTATCCCGTCAGCCCGGTATGGCAGATTGTGGGACACACACAGGTGGTGCATATCGTGGTGGATAAGACGGCGCGGATTATCCCAGTGGATGTGGGGCTGCACCGCAAACTGCAATATTTAACGCTGGACGAAAAGGGTGTACCCCAAATAGTGGACGTGCCCGATGACTGCCCGGCAGAGGATTAAATAAAAACAGCGGACGTTTTAAAGCGTCTGCTGTTTTTTGTGTACTAAAAGTTTATTTGGCCAGGACGGCAGAAATAATTTTTTCGGCTTGGCGGTCCATTTCCGCGCGGTCCTTGGGTGCGTGGTCGTCCATACCCGACAGGTGTAGGGCCCCGTGCGTAACGTACATCATCATTTCCTGCAAATAGGTGTGCCCAAAGGTTTTGGCGTTTTTGCGTGCGACTTGGTAACACACAAAAATATCGCCAAACTCCCACGGTTCGCCCGTATCAAACGGGGGCCGCTCGTTATTAAATGAAATCACATCCGTTACATAGTGGTGGTCCAAAAATTCCTCGTTTACGCGCAGAATTTCCTTCTCGTCCACAAAAATCACGTTTACTTCAATGTTTTGTTTGGCGAATTGTTTGAGTCCGCGCTCCAAACAGGCTTTAAAAAGCCCTGTTTTGCGCAGGTATTTGGGAATATCGGTATTGTAAAAAATATGTGAAATCATTTTGTTTTTCCTGTATGTTTTTTATCCCACTTGTCGTAAGCGGAAACAATGTCTTTTACCAGCGGGTGGCGCACGACGTCCTCGCCCGTGAACTCCACAAACGCAACGCCCTTTACCTTGGCTAATACTTCGGCCGCTTGCAAGAGCCCGCTTTCCTTTTTGTTGGGCAGGTCAATTTGCGAAAGGTCGCCGTTTACAATCATTTTAGAACCAATGCCCATACGAGTTAAAAACATCTTCATTTGAGCGGGCAACGTATTTTGGGCCTCGTCCAAGATGATAAACGCACGCTCCAAGGTGCGCCCGCGCATATAGGCCAGCGGGACGATTTCCAAAATGTTGTTGTATTTAAGCGAGTTAAATTTTTCCATACCCAGCATAGAATAAAACGAATCGTAAATAGGCCGCAAATACGGGTCCACCTTTTCTTCTATGTCGCCCGGCAAAAAGCCCAGTTTTTCGCCCGCTTCCACAATCGGGCGCGTAACCACAATGCGCTCCGTCATCCCCAGTTCCAGCGCGCGCAAGGCGCACGCACAAGCCAGAAAGGTTTTGCCCGTTCCGGCAGGCCCGGAGGAAATGACGAGGTCGTTGGCAAAGACGGCTTCAATGTATTTCTTTTGGTTTTCGCTGCGGGCTTCCACGGGTTTGGCGTGTTCGGGGCGGAAGACGATGTTATCCACGAACGGGCGGTTGTCTTTCACCAAATCAAGCGGTTTCTTTTCGGCGTTTAGCGCAAGGTCCTTTTGCAGTTTGGCTAGGGCCTTATCCACGCGGGAGTTGGTGCCCTTTACGGACAGTTCGGCTCCCGCGCCGTCCTCATCATACTTTACAAAAACGGTTACTTTGAAGTTTTTTTCAAGCGCGCGGAGTTTGCGGTCCTGGATGCCGAGCGCAATTAAAATTTCTTCTTGATTTTTTAGTTTTAGGGTTTTAATCATATACAAAAAAGCGCGGCCTGTAAGCCGCGCTTTCGGTTAGAATTTGCTCTTGCCGCGCGGGATAACCACAATGCCCGAGGGGTCAATGTAGTATTTTTGCGAGTCGGCTTCCGTATCGTGCCCAATGGTTTGCTTGGGGGCGATAGTGTTAAAGCGGTCCATAATTACCTTTTTGAGTTTTGCGCCCGCCTTAATTTCGCAATTATCCATAATCACGCAGCCTTCCAATTCGGCTCCTTCGCCAATGGTTACGCTGTCGCTGATTACGCAGTTCTTAATTTTGGCCTTGGGGTGAATAATGCACCCGTCCCCAATCATAGAATTGACCACAGTCCCACCCAAGTATTTGGTGGCCGGCACGCGGTTTAGCGTGGTGCTGATAGGCCATTGGGGGTTGTTGAGGTCCAGTTTGGGTTTGGGGCCCAAAAGGTCCATATTGGTCTGCCAAAACGATTCAATCGTGCCCACATCGCGCCAATAGCCTTGCTCTTCGTACGGTTTTGCGCCGGGGAGCGTTTGGCTTTGAAAGTTGTAGGCAAAGGTACGGTGGTCCGCCAAGATTTTGGGCAAAATGTGTTTGCCAAAGTCCAAGGCGGGCACGTCGCAGAAGCGTTTTTGCAAGACCTGCAACAATACGTCCGTGTTAAAAATGTAGTTACCCATAGAGGCGTAGGCCGCTTTGGGGTTACCCGGAATACACTTGGGGTGGGCGGGCTTTTCGTCAAACTGCACGATGCGGCCCGTTTCGTCCGTACCCAACACGCCAAAGGCCGAAGCCTGTTCCAGCGGCACGGTGTTGGCGGCCACGGTAACGTCCGCCTTGTTCTTTAAGTGGTAATCCACCATTTGCCGTACGTCCATACGGTAAATATGGTCCGCGCCGAAGATGGCTACCAAATCGGGCGCGAAGTCCTTCACCAAGTTGATGTTTTGGCGTACGGAGTCCGCCGTACCGCGGTACCAAATTTCGCCCAAGCGCATTTGCGGCGGCACGCAGGTTAAAAAATGGTCCGGGATGATACCTTCGCTTCGCCAAGTGGTGCGCAGGTATTCAATTAAACTTTGCGATAAATATTGCACCAGCACATAAGAGGAAAAAATCCCCGAATTGACGAAGTTGGACAATACAAAATCTACGATTCTGTACTTGCCCCCGAACGGGACGGAAGGTTTGGAGCGGTCCTTTGTCAGCGGATAAAGGCGTTCGCCCTTGCCCCCGGCCATAATCATACCGAGTATTCTCATAAATGTTTCCCTTTTTAGTTAGACTTAATTATTCGGAGCCTAACGGCAGTTGTTTGTTTAACGATTCAAACGCTTCCCACGACCACGGCATTTTTTCCGCCACGATTTTGGCGATTTCATCCGCATACACGCGGATTTCCTTCTGGGCGTGTTTGTCGGTGCGCAAGCATAAAAAGTTAAACAAACTGCGGGCGTTTACGCTCCAATAAAATTGGGTATATTGGCACACGGGCAATACGCCGCGGGCCATTTCGCGCGCGACGCCGGCTTCCAAGAGTTTGTGGTAAGCGGCGTAAGAGGCTTCTACGCTGGCCTCGTAAATTTTGCGCAGGGCTTCGTTGTCTAATTGGGAATCGGCCACGGAGCCTTGTTTGTTTTTGGTGTCCTGACCGCGGAATTTAGACGGAATATAAAATTCATCCTTTACTTCGGTATAGCGGGCGCTGACTTCGTTGTAAGAGCCCCAGCGGTGGCGCATCCATTGGCGCGCGACATAAATCGGGCAGCAGATATGAAATTGGAAATAGCAATGTTCAAATGGCGTGTGGTGGGCGTGCTCCATTAAATATTTAATGAGGCGTTTGTCCTGCTCCGGGCCTTTGGATACAGCCCCGAACGATACGCGGGCCGCCTGTACGGCGCGGTCGTCGCCCCCCATAAAATCTACCAAGCGCACAAAGCCCTTGTCCAACACGTTGATTTTTTCACTAGATTGTGGCACGAGTATTTCTCCTGATTATTTAAAAATTTCCACGACGGAACTGTTCCCGTCCGGCAGCACTTCGGCGGCCAAAACGGCGCTGTCCGTGCAGGCGGTGTCATATACCACGCCGTCCAATTCTACCGTGTCGGTAACGGACAGGCGGCCCTTTTCAAAGGTCAAAAAATGTATTTTGCCGTTTTGGTATTGGCCAAAAGTGTCAGACAAAATGCCTAATTTGGATACGTTTTCCACCGCTGCAAAGGCGGCGTTCCCCTCCGGCCCAAAGACTTGGACGGACGGATAAAATTTCAAAATCTCTTGCTTATATTTTACACGATTTGGAGCCCCGGCGAACAAATCTTTGCTTTCGGCCCGCTTTCCGGTAGAAAGCACCAAGCGCAAACGCCCGTTGGAAGAAGTGTAAACCGTGTTTTGGGCGGTGGCGGTTTCCACCGCGTAACGGTTGACGCCCGTCAGCCAGTTGCGGTAGGTGCTTATTGTTTCTTTGGTGGGGGTAAATTTGCCGTCCGTATAGGCGAGCAAGCGGGCGTTGCCCGGATAGATGCCCGACACAAACGGCTTTTGGAGCCAAATTTGCTTGCTTTGTCCGCATCCCAGTTCTTTGGCAAAATAGGATAAATTGGCAATTTCCTTTAAGGCTCCGTCTTGGTTTTCCAGTACGGCGGTGGAAATGGTTTTACGGTTTTCGTCAAAATACGAAACGAAGATTTGGGCTTTATTATCCTTTACTGGGGCGGCCGATATGGCTAGGGCGCGTTTGGCGGCGGGTAAGGCAAAGGACATTTCTTCTTTTAAGGCACCTTTTTCCCCGCGGGTCCATACGGTTACTTGGCCTTTGTTGGAAAGGGTAATAAAATTATTTTTGCCCGTTACGTTGGCTTCGGTTACGCCGATAACTTCCTGCTCCACAGGTTCATATACGGTTTTGCGGTGTGTGGAGATTTTGTCGGCTTCTTGCGTGGCGGCGGGGAGTGCCTGCTGGGTGGGTGCTGTGGCGGTTAAAACAACTTCCTGCCCTACGGCAATGCGTTTGTCCTCTTCCGTTTCGCCAACGGCGTAGAGCGGCTGGACTTCCACGATTTTGCCCTCTTGGGAATAGTTATAAACAAGCCCCAAATCTTTCCCGGTTTTGGGGTTGGTTAATTTTTCGGAAGAGAGGATAACCTTAAACAAGTCGCCTTTTTGCACATTGCGGTTTAAAGAGGACGTGTCCAAGTACACCTTGTTACCGTCCACGCGGACGACCATTACTTGCGCCTGTAAAAAGGCGGGAAACAAAAGAAAAGCGGTAAGCATAAATAAAAATTTATTTTTCATATAATAATGGTATAGCATTTTTGCCCGGAGTGAACAATGAAAAAAAATAACTTTGCCGATTTAGTAGAAACCTTTGCCATTTTGCGCGGCCCCAACGGTTGCCCGTGGGATAAAAAGCAAACCCACGAAAGTTTGATTAAATGTTTGCAAAACGAATCGCAGGAACTGATTGACGCCATTAACAAGAAAGACGACGAAAATATGAAGGAAGAGTTGGGCGATGTGCTGTTGCAGGTATTAATGCACAGCCAGATTGCGGCGGAAGAGGGTAAATTTACCATTGACGACGTTATCCAAGGCTTATATGATAAACTCCACCGCCGCCACCCGCACGTGTTTGGCGACCACGCCCACGCCGCAAGTGCCGAGGAAGCCCTTGCCCTGTGGAAGGAAGCCAAACGCAAAGAACGCGAAGGGAAATAAAGGCAACGGCTGGTGTTTTGCCGTTTTTTCAAGTGTTTGACACGGTGTAGGGTTGCGTGGACGGTTTCAGAATTTACTTGATGGGTTACTTACCAAAAAAGGAGTTTCTGTGTCATCCCCGAGTGTTTTAGTCGGGGATCTGTCGTTTTACAAGAGAACGATAACAGCAAACAACAGATTCCCGACTACGACCTTCGGGAATGACTAGGGGGAGAAGGATCCTTATTAATAGAACTAGCAGTGGTGTCAGGTTGAGCCTGCTTTTTATTTGAGACTTTGCAGAAAGAGTGTGGTCCCAAGTAATCATTAGAGCGCGCATAGAGTCGCGGCGCGCAGCGTACGGCCCGGAGGGCCTTTTACTAACTAAATTATATGCAGGACTAGACGCGAGGGAGGGAGGAATACTGGCGGAAACGCGCGCGGAACAAAACTACGCAACTTTGCAGAAAGAGTGTGGCTCAACTAATCAGTAGAGAGCACATAGAGTTCCCTGGCCCGGAAGGCCTTTTACTAACTAAATTATATGCAGGACTAGGCGCGAGTGAGGAAGGAATACTGGCGGAAACGCGCGGGAAACAAAACTGCGCGACTTTGCAGAAAGAGTGTGGCTCAACTAATCAGCAGAGCGTGCATAGAATTCCCCGGCCTGGAAGGCCTAAAAAAACCCCCGCATATTATTTCGGGGGTTTAGCTCATTAGTGTCATTACTATGTTCCTCTTTCCTAGGGAGTCTCCGTCTCCGGGTCTTATGCAATAGGAAAACACACTGTGCTCTCACAACTGCAACCAAGGATATCGGGCTGTTCCCAAGTACTTTGTACTATTACTATAAGCCTATTTTTCCATTTTTCAAGGCCTATTTTTATATGGGCCCTTTTTATTAAAAAACCGGAGCCTTTTTAAAGCTCCGGTTTAAATTATTTTTCCCACGCTTCGGCGTGCCCGATAGACGGGATTTCCGCCGGGTGGAAGCGCGGGTCCAACCCTTTTTCTTTTTGTTTGCGGTAGTCGGCAAGTGCGTCAATTACTTGCTTGCGTAAGCGCAAAATAGCGTAAATGTTCATCAGCGCCATAGCCGCCATAAACAAATCCGCTAAGTTCCATACCAGTTTTAATTGCAATACCGCGCCGGAAAGCACCATCAGCGTTACGCCCGTGCGGAAGATGAGCATTACGCTTTTTTTGCGGGAGATAAACTCCACATTTGCCTGCCCGTAGTAATAGTTGCCGATAATAGACGTAAAGGCAAACAGCAGAACGCTGGCCGACAAAAAGTAATTGCCAAAACCACCCAGTTGCGAGGATAAGGCCTTTTGCGTAAGGGCAATCCCTTCCAGCCCTGGGAATTGTTGGTAATCGGAAAGCAACACGATAAAGGCCGTGCAACTGCAAATAACCAAGGTATCAATAAATACACTAAATGCCTGTACATAACCCTGTTTGACCGGGTGCGAGGTGTGTGCGGTGGCGGCGGCGTTAGGCGCACTGCCCATACCGGCTTCGTTGGAAAACAGCCCGCGGCGGGCACCCGTCATAATGGTAGCGCCCAAAGTGCCACCTGCGATGTTGTGCCAACTGAACGCATCGGAAAAGATAAGCCCAAAGATATGGGGCAGTTTATCCAAGTTTAACACCATTACCACAAGCGTTAAGATAATATACGCCCCAGCAAAGATAGGCACAATCACCGCCGAAAAGCGCGCAATGCGTTTCAGCCCGCCAAAGATAATGACGGCGGTCAGAGCGGCCAGCACAAGGCCGCAAACGGACGTATCCAAATGGAAGGTGGTGTTTAGCGATTGGGCAATGGTGTTGGACTGCACAGAGTTAAACACAAAGGCAAACGTCAGCGTGATAATGACGGAAAACGCTAAACCCAGTTTAGGGCTGTGCAGGGCATTCTTCATATAATAGGCAGGTCCGCCTCGGAAATGGGTGCCCGTTTTTACTTTGTGGATTTGGGCGAGGGTACTTTCGGCAAACGCGGAAGCGGAGCCGATGACGGCAATGAGCCACATCCAAAAGATAGCGCCCGGTCCGCCTACGGTAATGGCAATGGCTACGCCAGCGATATTGCCGGTGCCTACGCGTGCGGCGGTACTGATGGCAAAGGCCTGGAAGGGGGAAATGTGCCCCGTGCCGCGGGTTTCTTCGCCGCCGCTTATCATCAGTTTAAGCATTTCTTTGGGGCGGACGAACTGTACGAAGCGGGTGGCAATCGTAAAGTAGAGGCCGGAAAAAATAAGTGCGGCCATAAGCACATATCCCAAAAAACAATCGTTTATAAGGGAGATGGCGTGCGTCAATAATTCAGTCATTAAAACTCCTTATTTATGGGTATTGCGGGTACAATAACAAAACGGGAGTCCTTCAAAAACACATTTTATAGTATAGCGCATTTTGACGGAAAGAGAAACAATTTTTTAATTGAATTTGCGCAACTTGGCGGTAAGCCACTTGTTAAAGAGCCCGTTGCTAACCAGTATCGGCGGGGTGAGGAGAATTGTGGAATAGATAACCGAGCGCGGGATTTTCACACGCTTTTGCGGGTTTAATAAGTCGGGCGTTTGCCACTCTTTTAGCAACGTGTCAGCCGTCCATAATACGGGCCACGCCACAGCGGCGCGTCCGCCCGGCTGTGTTTTGGGCAGTTGGGCAAAGTAGCGCACGGCACTTTTTAGGTTGCTAACGCCCCATAAAATCCATTTGCGTTTGATAGGTTCAAAGCGGGTGGAATTGGCGGGGTCTAATAAATCGGCGGCTGTAAGGCCTGCTTCGGTTAAGTTCTGTTGCGGGAAATAGCACCGCCCGATGCGCAAATCCTTGGGCAGGTCGCGCAGGATATTGACGATTTGCAAGGCATCTCCAATGTGCTGGCCTAGTTCGTAGAACTCCGTTTCCGGCATTTTAATTTTAGAAGTAGCGCAGATGAGGCGGCTCCAAAACAGCCCCGGCTTTCCTCCCATTAAGCGGCAATAGTGTTGCAGGTCCGCTGACGTTTGAAAAGCGCGCAGTCGGGCGGAGTGCTCCTCAGGAAACGCGCTTAAATCAATCTTCATCCCGTCGCAAACCGCTTGTACGACATCCATAATAATAGGCAGTTGCTTGGCGGGTACTTGGTTCAAAACGTGTAAACACGGCGGCAGATTTTTGATAAGTTCCTTTTCGTAGGGGTTTTCGCTCCCGCCGCAAATTTCGCCCGCCAGTTGCGCGGCCTCTTGCAGGTTTTGCTCTTGCAACAGGTGCGGAAAGCGCTCTATCCAATATAGGCGCCGCTGGGCGGGAAGGATAGACGTATCGGCAATAGTGTCGGCATAGCGGCAAAGCAAATAGGCAATGCCAAACGCCGGGCGCATATTGCCGGGGAGCGCCTGGACGCTTAAATACAAACTGCGGGAAGTGTTTTTTAAAAGCGTCTCAATATCCATATATATAAGGATAGCAAATTTAAGGGGCAAAAAATAATTGACACCCCTCAGTAAAAAAAGCATAATATATTTATGCAAATGTTAAACGTAAATTACTGTATTAACCACTATTCCTTTAACCCGATTAATTGGCTAAAGGAAGAAGTTGTTTATGCGGGCGTTTAATGTAATTTGATTTTCTATTTTTAATAGAACCCCGCTTATTAATGAAATAGGCGGGGTTTTTATTTTAACGGTTTCCGGCTTCGGCCGGGAAAAAAATAAAACGGGTACAACAAAATAAAGAAGGCTTGCGTTTATAAGCGCGGCCTTCTTTTTTGTGGGCCGCGGCGGCGGGGGCTTTTTGGTATCCTATATATAAGGATAGCGAATCCGGCGCAAAGAAAAGACTGCTTGACAAGGCGCTCTGGATTAGTTATACTTAATACATAAGGAAACAAAAACGGATTTGTTTCCAGGGAAGTTTTCAAGAACCCTTTTTCAAGTTTTTGAAAAATTAGAAAAATGGGTCTTGATTTTTCTGTCTTTTTTTGTTAGACTATATGAGTAGTCAGAATTGATCTTTTAAATTAGCAAACTTCTTTAAAGTTTTTACCAACCAATTATAAACAGAAAACTTTTTGACAGCGAAACACCTCCTTATATTAGAAAAGGCGACCGGTGGACTGAGCCGAGTCAATCAAGTTAGTTTTATAATAAATAAAGTAAAAACATTGTAGTTAGGTCTTATCCCTTCGGTCCTTAGCGGCCACGACTTCCTTGAATATTCCAAGAAGTACAAAAAGACTTGACAATTTGATTTAAATATGTTTTAATATAAATGTAGTCAGTAAGCATACTACGAGTTTTCAAGAGCTTTTAAAAAACACTTGACAAACCAGATAAAAAAATGCTTAAATAAAAGAGTAGTAAGAGTTAAGCGATTTAAACGAGAGTTTAAAAAGGCTTGACAGAT
>NZ_DJOA01000017.1:0-3475 GCF_002437085.1 Candidatus Avelusimicrobium stercoris
GGTCAAGCCCTTTACAATAAACGACGGAAAAGCAACGACAAAAACAACCCAACGAAACACGGCCGTTATAAAAATAAAAGTCATCCTGGAAAGTCAGCCGGCGTGGAGCGTTCCAGGATCTGTCGTTATAAAATAAGGATTAGATACTGGACAGAAACCTTCCAGTATGACCTTTTAGATAACAACAACTACCCAATCGGTAGATCCTGAAATAAATTCAGGATGACCTCTTATTTAGATAACGACATATCCCCCCTAGCGGACCATTTCCCCCAATACACGCAAAAACCCCGGGTTAAATAAACCCGGGGTTTTAAATCACTACAAAATAATTTTTACTTTACCGGCACCAAGCGGAGCCCGTAGAGTCCAAGCCATATACATCACAGCCGTCGGTTACACCACCGTTATTGCAAAAGAATTTACTCTTGCTTGGGTCCGTTTCCAACTCACCCAAGAACAAAAAGTTCACGCCCTCATAATCACCCGTGCGGCGCACCGCGCAAACCGCATTGGCGATATTGGCCGTAGAACCGCCCGGGATAGAGCCAGACGGCAGCAACTTATAGGTAAAATCCTTCGTGGACACGACATTCCCTGAACAACGGGAAAGTTTCGCCCCCGTAGAAGTATTAATGCACGGCACGCTGACGTCCAAATTTTCAAAGCCAAAGAGGCCGCTAGAATAATTGGTTTGGTCCATATTATCCAAGGTGCGCAGTTTGGATTCCAAAATCTTTTTTAGCATCGTGCGCGATTCGGTCATACGGCTTTTTTCCACCGTTTTTTCGTACATTGGCATAGCCATCGTAACAAGCATCGCCACAATCATAATCACGACCAAAATTTCCACCAGCGTAAAACCGCCGTTAAACAAGTTTTTCTTCATATTATCCTCTTACAGCACATCCAACCCGTAGGTATCGCACGCATCGCCGTCCGGCGAGCAATAAAGTTGCTGATTAGAGCGGTCAAACAAAATTTCCGTGCCACTATAAGTACCACTTGTCTTAATTGCCCGTACAAAATAACGGCCATTTTTGGCGAAATAAGCCGTATATTTAAACTTACGACAACTAAATGTTTTTCCGTTATCTTCAATTTCACACCATTTCGGCAAACTGGAAGAATCAAACATATCCATTCGGCTGAAAACCGCCTTGGATGCGTTGTTTTGATACATTTCCACAAAGTTGCGGTAGCCAAATTCCCCCGCCAAGCGTTCGCTGGAGTCGTAAATCATCCGCAGCATATTTTCCGCTTCTGTTACATTGGCTTTTTCCACCACCTTGCGGTACTGCGGCAAAGCCACGCCGGACAAAATAGCCACAATAAGAACTACGGCTAACAACTCAACTAGTGTAAAGCCTTTTTTATTCATTTGTTACTCCTTTATCTAACAGGCAAGTTCGCATCCAGTGTCTGGCAAAACCCATTACTGGCGGGTAAAATATTAGCAATATTCACTCTATCGCAAACGCTGGCACCTTCCTTTGTATGGGAAAAACAACACCCCAGAGTAGAATCATTAAACAAAATACCCAACCCCTTGTATTGTCCACGCAACAAGCGCGCGCCTACCATATAGGTAGGGGCAATCGTATATTGAAAATTATCTGTTTGCCAACCTTGCGCCCCAATGGCCGTACCTTTCATCTCCATATCCAACTTTTTAAATGTGATTTGACTTCGTTCGTTGGAGGGAATTGAATCCCACGAATTATAACCACGCTCCGTGGCACTCCGCTCCCGGGCATCATAAAGAGCAGGCAGCATCTGCAAGGCCTCGGCCACGCGGGTGCGCTCCAAACTGCGGCGGTACTGAGGCAAGGCAACAGCCGTCAAAATACCCATAATCAGCACAGCCGCCAACAATTCAATTAAGGTAAACCCTTTTTTCATATTGGCTCCATTACAAAAAGTATAGTTGTATTTAGGCTAAATACAATACCCATTATATCTAAAAAACCGCCGTCTGGCAAAAGGTTTTTTAGCGTTTTGGGCACGTAAATTTTGTATGATATAAGACGGTTTGGGCGGAAAAGCCATTTTTCCCCCAACTGGGAGAATTTTATGAGAATTTACGACGATATCCAACTAGACTATTGCGATGTACTACTGCGCCCTAAACGCTCCACCTTGGCTTCCCGCTCGGAAGTGGACGTTACGCGCAACTATACCTTTAAATGGTGCCCGCGCACGATAAACGCCACGGGCGTTATTGCGTCCAATATGGCCACCACCGGCACCTTTGAAATCGCGCGCGAAATGCAAAAACAGCATTTAATGAGCGCCCTGCACAAACACTACTCCGCCGAGGAGTTAATCCAATTTTTAAAGGATAACGCCAAGGAATTTGGCTCTAACGATTTGCTTTTTGTCAGTTCCGGCGTGTCGGATGCGGACTTTGAAAAACTAACCCGCGTAATGGACGAAAAACTCTGCGCCAATATTTGCGTGGATGTAGCCAATGGCTATTCGCCCTATTTGATTAACTACATCCGCAAGGTGCGCAAGGCGTGGCCCCAAGCCCTGATTATGGCGGGTAATGTGGTTACGGGCGATATGTGCGAGGACCTGATTTTAAACGGGGCCGATATTGTAAAAGTGGGTATCGGGCCAGGCTCTGTCTGCACCACGCGCAAATTAACCGGGGTCGGCCGTCCGCAATTTTCCACGGTGATTGAGTGCGCCGACGCGGCACACGGCGTGGGCGGGATGATTTGCGCCGACGGCGGTTGCACGGTTCCCGGCGACGTATGCAAGAGTTTTTGCGCCGGTGCGGACTTTGTAATGCTGGGCGGTATGCTGGCCGGGCACGCGGAAAGCGGCGGCGAAATGCACACCAAGGCCTTTCAAACGGGCGAAGTGAATATGATTGACGACAAGACCTGCGCAATGAAAATTGAGGAAAAGCAATACAAAATTTTCTACGGGATGAGTTCCCAATACGCGCAGGACAAGCACTACGGCGGGATGAAAAAGTACCGCGCCAGCGAGGGCAAGGTGGTGGAACTGCCGTTCCGCGGGCCGATTGAGCCCACGCTGCTGGCTCTATTGGGCGGTATGCGCAGTTGTATGACGTACATCGGCGCCAAACGCTTAAAAGATATGCCCAAATGCGCTACCTTTTACCGCGTAAACCGCCAATTAAACACCATTTTTGGCAACGAACAATAAAGGGAACAAATAACTTTTGCCGAAATTGCACCGCCCCGGAGACTTAAAAAAGCCCGGGGCGGTTTTTATGCCAAAAGCATTTCTTTACCAATTTTTACGTAATTCACAAGTATAATAACGCGACTCAAATATGTAGTCTTGGCAAAGTATAATTGAACAAGTCTGTCCCTCTTCATTACACGTATC
Source organism: Candidatus Avelusimicrobium stercoris (assembly GCF_002437085.1). Lineage (NCBI taxonomy): Bacteria > Pseudomonadati > Elusimicrobiota > Elusimicrobia > Elusimicrobiales > Elusimicrobiaceae > Candidatus Avelusimicrobium > Candidatus Avelusimicrobium stercoris. The sequence goes on from NZ_DJOA01000017.1 coordinate 3,367, forward strand.
ACCACAATCATCATAGTTTCCACGCCCCGCGCCAGCACAATCCGGCTCATTGCCTGCACTCCCACCTGTATAAATCCAACCATATTTATAGCACACCGTATCTGTTTTA
>NZ_DJOA01000017.1:3565-3696 GCF_002437085.1 Candidatus Avelusimicrobium stercoris
CGCCCGTGGACGGAGTAGTTCCTCCGCAATTTGTAAGTGCCAAAAGTTTTACCTTTTGATTGTCGCTTGTTACCCGCTCTTCCCATTTTAAGGTGCAATTGCTTAATGCAGAACCCGTGTTCACGTGCGAA